>JAFYWV010000044.1 GCA_017546505.1 Bacteroidaceae bacterium | reverse complement strand
CAAGCGAGGTTTGTCAATGCAAAACAAAAAATTATTAGAGGAATAATTTTTTCAAGGAAAGTATCGACAAGCCGAGCAGCAAAAGGTCGCACGGATACGTGTGGGCTGCGACAAGCGAGGTTTGTCAATGATATTATAAAATAATTGCTTGAAGAACAACCTGCAAATAAATAATTTTATCCGTAATCACTCCTTAACACAGGAGTGATTACTTTTTATTATGCCCCTAAGAAACAAGTATTTACCATTTTAAAACTAAAAAATTCCATAATCAAAGCCCCAAAAACAAACAAATCCTAAAAAAGTTTAATATTGAAAAATTTCCGTAATTTACACTAAAAACTTTTTGCGTCTATAAAGTTTTCGCAGTATCTTTGCACGGTGAATTAATTTAAGGACTAGAAGTGAAGGAAGACAATACAAAAAAGGAGATACACAACCTGATTGTGGAAACAGCCCACACAATGTTCATTGAATATGGCATCAAGGACGTGAAAATGGACGACATTGCCGCCAAGCTGTCAATATCAAAACGCACCATTTACGAGCTGTTCAACGACAAGGAACAACTGCTACACGAGGTATTGAAATTCCAACACAACAGAATGTATGAAAACGGAAAGGAAATCGTACGTAATTCATCACACATCCTTGAAATCATATTAAAGTTGTACAACCTGCACTTCAAACTGTTGAAGAAGGTGAACAGCAAATTTTTCTCCGAGTTGAACAAATACCCCGAAATATGCAAGGAGAGACAGGACAAGGAGAAACGGAATACAAAGAAATTCTGTGCCTGGATGGAGATGGGAAGACAACAAGGGCTCTTTCGAGAAGATGCCGATTTCAACATCTTCACGTTCATCCTCAAACGCGACCTGACTACCATACTTGAGGTCAAGATGCAGACCGGCCACACAGAATTGAGCAAATACACACCTGAAGAACTTGGACGTAAGCTCATACTCTTTTATTTGAGGGGTATATCAACACCAAAGGGACAACAGATTATAGAGGAATATCTAAAGAGAAACGAAACAATAATAGAATAGTTATGAAGATGAAGATGCGATTAATGACAGTTGTTGCATTGCTGACAGCCTTCACGCTCACAGCAAATGCACAGGAAAGCACTCCTACAATGCACATCACGCTCGAAAAAGCCATTGAACTGGCATTGAGTGACAACCCGACAATGAAAATTGCCGACAAGGAGATTGAACTTAAAGAGATTGCAAAGACCGAGGCGTGGCAGAACCTTCTACCATCGGCAACCTTGGACGGTGCAATCCAATACAACGTAAAGGTTGCGTCCATTAAGATGGAAGCTATGGGACAGACCCAGGAAATCAAGATGGGCAAGGATGGTTCTAACACTTGGAATGCAGCGTTGCAGGTAGCCATCCCACTCTATGCTCCTGCTGTATACAAAGCTATGAGCCTGTCAAAGAGTGACCTTCAGTTAGCAGTAGAGAAGAGCCGTGGCTCAAAAATTGACCTCATCAATCAGGTCACAAAAGCATACTATCAGCTGATGCTTGCACAGGACTCTTACGAGGTGCTCAACGAGAACTACAACCTTGCAAAGGCAAACTTTGACATTGTAAATATGATGTACGAGCAGGGCAAGGTGAGCGAGTATGACAAAATCAGCGCAGAGGTACAGAAAAACAATGCTTGGCCATCTGTTGTAAGCGGCAAGAATGGCGTCGAACTTGCACAGCTTCAGTTGAAAGTTCTAATGGGCATCACGGCTGATATAAAGTTTGTAATTGCCGACAATCTCAAGAACTACGAGGATGAGATGGCAAAGACCGCAAACCAGGATATTGACCTTAGCAATAACTCTTCACTGAAGCAGATAGACCTTCAAGGAGAATTGTTGCACAAACAACGTAAGATGCTAAAGACATCATTCCAGCCCACACTTGCCCTTGTAGGCAGCTACCAGTACCAGTCAATCTCAAACACAAACTGGAACCTGAGCAAATACAACTGGAGCGACGCAGCAACAATAACACTCTCCCTGAGCATTCCACTTTACAAGGCGGCGAACTTCACAAGCCTAAAGACAAACAAAATACAGCAATACCAGCTTGCCGAGACAAGAATAAACACAGAGCGTATGCTGAATATGCAGGCGCAAAGCTATATCGACAATATGACAGCAAGCGCCGAGCAGCTACAGAGCAACAAGACTGCTGTCGAGCTTGCCGAAAAGGGACTTGAAATAAGCCAAAAGCGCTATGACGTCGGTAAAGGCACAATACTTGAGTTGACCAATTCACAGGTGTCGCTCACCAATACAAGGTTGTCGTACAACAACACCATATACGACTATCTGGTTGCAAAATCTGATTTGAACAAAGTACTTGGAATAGAATAAATAAAAAAACACATACCTATGAAAAAGAATTTGAAATTCATCGCTATGGCTGCACTGGCAGTTCTCTGCTCTTGCAGCAAGCCCGAACAGGCTGCTGAGATTAAGAACGATACAATGGCTACAAAAACCGAGAAAGACGCAAAGCCTATCGTAAAAGTAGCGAAAGTAACTACTGAATCAGTTCCACAGCTCGAAGAATACTCAACAACAGTAGAGGCCAAGATCAAGAACAGCATCATCCCGAACTCACCATTGAGAATTGAGAAGATTTTCGTTGAAGTTGGCACAAACGTAAAGAAAGGCGACAAACTTGTTCAGTTGGATGCTAAAGACCTTGACAAGCTCAACCTCCAATATGAGTTCCAGAAAAGAGACTTTGAGCGCATTGAGGAGTTGTACAAAGTTGGCGGTGTATCAAAAGCCGACTATGAGAATGCAAAGACACAGCTCGACGTAACACGCAAGACTATAGACAGCCGCTACGAGAACACAATTCTCACCAGCCCCATCGACGGTGTAGTTTCGGCACGCAACTACGACAATGGTGATATGTACAGCGGACAGCCTGTGCTTGTTGTAGAACAGATTTCACCCGTCAAGATGAAAATCAATGTCAGTGAGTCATACTACGCAAACACGACAAAGGATTTGGACGTAAAACTCACATTCGATGCGTATGGCAACGAGGAGTTCAACGGAAAGATAAAAATCATCTACCCCACAATCAATGCAGCCACACACACATTCCCTGTTGAGATTGAAGTGGAGAATGCCAACCTTAAAATACGCCCGGGTATGTTTGGTAGAGCAGTTGTAAACTTCGGCTCAAAAGAGCACGTTGTTGTTCCCGATATGGCAGTGAAGAAACAGACCGGTAGCGGCGATTTCTTTGTGTACACATACGAGAACGGAAAGGTAAAGCATAACAAGGTTATCCTTGGCCGCAGATTGGGCGACCGTTATGAGTTGATTTCAGGTGTGGATAATGGTGCATCGGTGGTTGTAGCCGGCATCGAGAACCTCGCCGACGGTATTGAAGTTGAAGTAATTAAGTAAAAACACAATTAAAACATAACAGTATGAGTGTATATGAAAGCGCTGTAAAAAGGCCTATTATGACCGCACTATGCTTTATTGCGGTTGTAATATTCGGTATCTTCTCTTTCTCGAAGCTGCCAATTGACCTTATGCCGGACATCGAGACAAACACCATAATGATTATCACCAGTTATGCCGGTGCAAGTTCGTCCGACATTGAGACCAACGTGACACGTCCGCTTGAGAACACCCTCAACTCGGTGGAGCATCTCAAGCACATTACATCAAAGTCACGCGAAAACATCTCATTGATTACATTGCAGTTTGAGTATGGCTACGACATTGATGACCTGACCAACGATGTACGTGACAAACTGAATATGGTGACATCGGCTCTGCCCGATGAGGTAGGCAACCCTATCATATTCAAGTTCTCAGCGGATATGATGCCAATTATGATGCTCTCGGTTAAGGCAGATGAAAGCCTGCCCGCACTATACAAGATTCTCGACGAGAACATCGTCAACCCGCTTGCACGTATCGACGGTGTCGGTAGCGTGTCTATTGCCGGTGCCCCCAAGCGTGAAATCAACGTATATATGAACCCCGAGAAGATGGAGGCATACAACATCACCATCGAAACCGTGAGTTCAAAAATTGGTGCCGAGAACAGGAATATGCCCGGCGGTAATTTCGACATCGGTAACAACACATACCCTTTGCGTGTAGAAGGCGAGTTCAATTCGCCACAGGAGATGAACAACATTGTTGTTGGAACATACAATGGAGCAAATGTATACTTGAAAGATGTTGCGCGCATTGTTGACGGCACCGAGGAGCGTGCACAAAAAGCATTCACAGACGGTCAGCAGGGTGCAATGATTATCGTACAGAAGCAGTCGGGAGGAAACTCTGTAAACATTGCCAATGCTGTACGGGAGAAATTGCCCGAACTGCAGAAACGCCTGCCTTCTGACATTCAAATAGGTATCATTCAGGATACATCGGACAACATTATGATGACAGTAAAGGCTCTTGGCGAAACTATTGCATACGCACTTGTATTCGTGATGCTCATCGTGTTCATTTTCCTCGGACGATGGAGAGCTACAGTCATTATCGGTATCACCATTCCATTCTCGCTCATTGCTTCGTTCATCTATCTGCTAATCTCAGACGGTTCGCTGAATGTGATTTCACTCTCGTGTCTGAGTATCGCTATCGGTAACGTTGTGGACGATGCCATTGTGGTTTTGGAAAATGTCACTACACATATTGAACGCGGCTCAAGCCCCAAGAGTGCAGCCATACACGGAACAAACGAGGTTGCCATTTCGGTTATAGCATCTACATTGACAATGCTTGCCGTGTTCTTCCCGCTGACAATGATTACAGGTATGGCCGGTGTGCTCTTCAAGCAGTTGGGCTGGATGATGTGTATCATTATGATTGTGTCTACAATATCTGCGCTCACACTTATTCCAATGATGTGCTCACAGATGCTCAAACTGCAGAAGAAACAGAGCAAGTTCTTCAAGATATTCTACACACCAATCGCTAAAGGTCTTGACAAACTTGACAACTGGTACGCAAAACGCATCAATTGGGCTGTACGCCACCGTTGGACAGTGCTCATCATCTGTTTTGGTGTATTCTTTGCAAGTTTGCTCACATTCCCACACATAAAGAGTGAGTTCTTCCCTTCACAGGATAGCGGCACCGCCAGTGCTACACTTGAGTTGCCCATTGGTACAAGAGTGGAGAAGGCACAAGAGATTGCTTTGCAACTCACCAACACCTGGAAAGAGCGCTATGGAAAAGATTTGATGGTATGTAATTTCCGCGTTGGACAGGCCGACGATGAGAATGCTTTTGCATCAATGAGCGAAAACGGCTCGCACATCATCAGTTTCAACCTTAGATTTGTGCCCGTTACCGAACGCGACAAGAAACTTGCCGTTATATGCGACGAGATGCGTGCAGACGTGAGACAGATGCCGGAAATCGCACGAAGCAGAGTAACGCTCGGCGGTGGCGGAGGTATGGGTGGCGAAAGTAAGGCTTCGTTCGAAATATACGGACACGACTTTACAATCACCGACAACCTTGCATCGGAATTGAAGAGAAGACTCAGCAACAAAACCGAGCTTATCTCACAAATCAACATAAGCCGTGGCGCATATCAGCCCGAGTATCAGGTTGAATTCGACCGCGAGAAATTGGCTATGCACGGCCTTAATTTGAGCACAGCAGCAACATTCCTGCGCAACAGATACAACGGTGCTTTGGCAACATACTTCCGCGAGGATGGTGACGAGTACGATGTAAAAGTTCGTTACGACCTCGACTACCGCACCAGCATTGCCGACATTGAGAATGTTATACTCTACTCAAGCACCGGCGCTCCTGTACGCATAAAAGAAGTCGGCAAGGTTGTACAGCGCGAAACACCGCCGACCATTGAGCGCAAGGACCGTTCACGTATAGTGACTGTTGATGCTGTTATGGCTGCAGGTGCAGCACTCAGTGACGGTGTAAAATTTGCACTTGCCGAAATTGAGAAGATGAACATCCCATCGGGTTACTCGATACAGGTAGCCGGTTCATACGAAGACCAACAGGAGTCAAATGCCGATATGGGTATGCTTGCCATACTTATCATCATCCTGGTATTCATTGTGATGGCCGCACAGTTCGAGTCACTCACATATCCGTTCATCATTATGTTCTCTGTTCCGTTTGCCCTTAGCGGTGTATTGCTTGCACTCTACTTCACAGGCACTACAATGAACATTATGTCAATACTCGGTGCAATTATGCTTATCGGTATTGTGGTAAAGAACGGTATTGTACTCATCGACTACACAATGTTGCTGCGTGACCGTGGTTTGGGTATCATCACAGCAACTGTACGCGCTGCACGCAGCCGTCTGCGCCCAATCCTTATGACAACCCTCACCACCATCCTTGGTATGGTTCCGTTGGCTACAAGCCAGGGTGTTGGTGCCGAGATGTGGCGTCCGCTTGGAGTTGCCGTTATCGGTGGTCTTACAATATCTACAATTATGACATTGGTTTACACCCCTGTGATGTATTGCATCTTCGGCAGCAACGGTATCAAGCGCAACCGCAAGAAATTGAAGGCACAGCGCGAGCTTGAGCAGTATTGGAAAGAGCACAAGAGCGAGGAGATGTTAATCAACGCAAAGAAGTAAGGATTTAAACATATCCCGGGTGGTCATTTACCACCCGGGAACAAAAGAAAAGCATATATGAAAGGTATATTTATAGCATTTGACCAAGCACACAAGGATGCTGTCATCAGCACACTCGACCGCCTCAACTGCCGTGGTTTCTCATTCATCGAGCAGCTGCAGGGACGTGGCAGCAAGACCGGAGAACCCCACTATGGCACACACGCTTGGGCATCAATGAACTCCGGTATCATAACAATGGTAGATGATGCAATTGTAGACAAGCTCCTTGCTGCGCTCAAAAACATCGATGAGAGCGCTGAAATGTTGGGTCTTAGAGCTTTTGTCTGGAATATCGAGCAATATTACTAAGAACAGAACGTGAGTTCGATACAAATTCAATCAAATCACGAAATCACAGAATTTATTGATATATCGAGCCCTTGTTGACATAGCACAAAATAATAGAGGATTGTTTCAGCTGAAACAATCCTCTATTATTTTGACATTTATAGAAAGGCGGATTAGTTTTACCACCGGTACTTATCTTACTCAATAAGCCTCAAACAGTTATCATTCGGGCGACGCACTCGGAGGATACGTGCCATCTCCGTAGCCAGGATATTTGCAGGTGTCAACTTCTCATCGACAGAATGTCCCACTCCGGCACCATAAATGATAACAGGGAACATTATAGGCGAACGATAGAGCTGACGTGAGACAAGCAGTTCGTCCTCAACAAGCCTCCACCCCGGCATAAGACGCAACCATAAATCACCCGACCCCACGGGGTTATAACCATTCTTCGCAAATTGCAGTTCGGGACTCAACATACCACCAAGGCGATATATGGTAAATACATCCTCCACTCCATCGAGTGACTTCAGGAACTCTACCGCCTGTGACACGACAGACATCTTATCCAAATTCATCCGCTCAATAAGCTTGTTATCCAGAAACAGTTGTGTCCCATACACACCCTCTACATAATCGCCCTTTCCGAACTTTGCGCTAAGATAGATATTCAACAGAGTCTGTACACGCTCGGAATAGAGTGTACCTGAAGGAAGACGGTAGCTTCCGTCCTCGTCACCGCTCTCCATTACATACCCGGTTGAAGAGAGTGACACCACCACATTCCCAAGACCGTAGCGTGTGTCGAGCTCAGTGAACAACCAGGCCAGGTTCCTGTCAAGACGGGCATATATATCCTGTACCTCAATTGGACGATGCGACATTGGAGCACCATCATAGTTGCCGGCATAATAGGTGAGTGCAAGGCAATCGACTATATCATCCTTTCCCACATCGCTATTGTCAAGGAAAGCTATCGCCATCTCATTCACCTCGTCGTTTATACAGGCAGAAGTCTTATATGAAATCATATTCTTCTTTCCGTCGAAAGAGTAAGAGAAAGGAGACGGTGCCTTATCACCGAAATTGTTATATTTGTCGGTGCGGAACATTGGCTCCCATTTGCGGGGCTTGCCCTGAACAGCCTTGTTCATATCGGCAGCCCACGATGGATAGAGACCATAGTAGGAAGAACTGCTCCAATAACCGGCCATATTGTTTTTCCACAGTACAACGTCGGCAGCGTGACCGCCGGCCAACACAGCAGCATCGCCGTCGGGAGCAATGGAACAGACAATAGCCTTGCCGCGTGTCGAGCGCTTTATTTCATCTGTTATTGTTATAGACTTCAACGAAGCGGGCGACAATGCCTCGTTTGAATAGACTCCTTTACAGTTCTTGTCCTCGACACAGTTCACGACACGCAAGGTATTACGGTCGAGCCATCGCTCAGCCACAATGCCGCTGACGTATGGATTTGTACCCGTAGAGAGTGTCGCTACAGACGTGGCCCTGTCTACATTGTCAAAAGCATAATAGACATTATCATACACCTTACCACCCGACAAAAGCCGTTTGAAGCCCCCTTCGCAATAGAGTTCCTCGAATTCGTAAAGAAAATCGGTACGTAACTGGTCAACAACAATGCTTACATATAGTTTTGGTGCAGTGCGCCCACGCTGCGCAAAGAGCGGAGAGGCGCAACACAGCAGAGCTATCAGACAATATTTAAATCGCATATTTTATTCTTATAAATGTGAAACAATGAACGCACAAGCAAAGCCATAGCGCAGAAATACATCGGAACAGGATACACCTGTAGCCCAAAGAGCGCCGTCAAGAAAAACAGAGTGACAAAGGACACCTGAACCCAGGCAACGCCCATTGGCCTATGTTTTCTTATGCAAACGACATATATCGGCAGCAGCACAAGCGCAAGTGGATTCAGCAACACAATGAGCCAATTGACATCGACTGCCGGATGCTCCGAGAATATTGCCATAAAAAGCAGAAGCGCTCCAGAGAGACCCTGTACCGACATCAACAACACATCCACACCCCAGAATGTCCGACGTTTGCGCAACTCGCACAACATTGCAATGAATGTGCCAAGCAACAGAAGCAGCGATGCGTTGAACGGTGTAAAATTGCTACGCACCTTGTTTTCATCTTCTCTTTCATCAAGCAGAATATTCTTTTCACGGACAAGTTTACGTTCTGCTCCATTGGCCGATACGATATATATACCATCCAAAGCATTCATAAAATCCAATGGAAGGAACTGCGCACTCTCCTGTGTCATTTCTTTGTCTACCCCAACACCAAGCAACGTATTCACCCCAAAGGTGTACCAAGGATGCTCGCCCGATGGTGCATTCAAAGCGTCGCGATAGGTTTTTCCCGGCTGGATTTCATTTTTATAAACCACGCTGTCATCTGCCGTCAACACCTCATATAGCTTATCGCGCACCTTTGTGGTACAATTGTTGTCAAGGTAACGGTAACGATATACCCTGTTCTCGGGCCTTATATTCCTTAATAATTCCCCGAAGATAGCCCGGGCCTCGTCATCGGTGAAATCAATGACCTGCTCCACTACACCTGAGCCACGGTAGGCATACTCGGGAAGGAAATTACTGAAATCGGTACAACCGACCATATAATCGGTCTCACCGAGCACAAACCGCCACGCAAAATTCGGGGTGCTGAAATCAAAGCAACCATAGTTGAACACTACGTCGAGGCCTCTCGATGTGTCACAATAGCGCAACGCCGTGTGACCATAGAGTGCATAGGCCTCGTCGCCCGGTGAGCAAGTGAGCACACTCACCTTCACTTCTGAGCGCGCGACAGCGAAGAACAACAAACCGAAAATGCAGGACAAAAGAAATCTTTTGGCTGTATCCATAAACTATAATATATATTCCGTAATATTCCGTAATATTCTGCAAATATACAACTATACTTTGGATTAGTTAGTCTTTTCAAGGATTTAAGCACATTGCGGCAAGAAAGATGCAATAGACACTATTGTTATAATTACACACAAAACCGCATATTTATGAACCAAATGCAATATATTCAAAGAAATTGTTTAAAAATAAGAATAATTTGCCGTATCTTTGCAGGCAATTTAACAGACGCAATTTTGAATCTCATTATTGACATAGGGAACAACAGTGCAAAGTTTTTTCTTTTTAAAGGAGAACAGATAATCCTCCACACAAGGAAAAACAATTCGTCATTCGACGTCATTGGCGAATGGAGCGGTTTGTACGACATTAAAAAGGCTATAATCTCATCGGTAATCACAGACAGTGACGAATTCGTTGAAGAGATTTCCAAACTGCAATGTCCTGTTGTACGGTTCAACAATAGTATGCCACTGCCGCTTGAAATCAACTACCGCACACCGGGCACATTGGGAAGCGACAGGATTGCAGCAGCCGTAGGTGCTTGGAACGAAGCACCGGGGCGCAACATACTGATTATTGACGCCGGCAGTGCAATAACAGTCGATTTTGTCGACAAGGATGGGAGATACAACGGCGGCAACATCACCCCCGGCATTAAAATGCGTCTGAAAGCGTTGCACGAATACACCTCTTTGCTACCAATGGTTGAAAAAGAGGGCGACACTCCAACCATTGGCTACGACACTGAGACAGCCATCAGAAGTGGCGTAATAAATGGCATTTGCCACGAAATTGAGGGCTACATTAATGAATTTAAACAAAAATATAGCGATGTTTTGGTTTTTTTAACTGGTGGTGACGAAAAACCTTTGAAAAATCGCATAAAAAATTGCATCTTTGCAGACAAATATTTAGTCGCCAAAGGACTGAATAGAATTTTGATTGATTATGGCAATGAATAAAAGGATATTCGCAATATTGATTATTGTTTTTTCCGTTATCGGCGTTTATGCCGACAATGGCATCAATTCACCATACTCACGCTATGGTGTCGGCATCCTCGCCGACCAGGGTATGGGCATCAGCAGACAAATGAGCGGTTTGGGCTACGCGCTGCGCAGCCATCGTTTTATAAACATTCAGAACCCGGCATCATTCTCCGAGGCAGACACACTTACTATGCTTTTTGAGGCAGGGTTCTCAATGCAGAATGTCAACTTCAAAGAAGGCAACAAACGCATCAATGCCCGTAATGCCAGTTTCGATTATGTAGCCATACAATTCCGTCTGTGCAAGAACCTTGGAATGTCGGCCGGTTTCCTGCCATACTCAAACGTAGGCTATGCATTCAGCAGCAGTTCACAGGACAAAGACGATGCTCTGAACAAGCACACCGACACATACAGCGGAACAGGCGGTCTGTATCAACCCTACATTGGCCTTGGCTGGAGACCAATGCCCTGGCTGGCGGCCGGCGTAATGGGTTCGTATATCTACGGCGACATCACCCATCAGGTGGTGTATGAGTTCCCCAACAGCACAAGCCGTTCAACCATTTACAATGCATCAATAAAAAGCTACAAGGTTGATTTTGGCCTGCAGTTCATCGCAAAGATGGCAAACAAACACGAGTTGACATTGGGAGCGACATACTCACTGGGGCACAGACTTAATGCAGACGTAACACTGAACAATTCGGAAATACCTGATGGATTCAGCCTTCCGCACACCTTTGGAGCCGGTTTGGCATATAAATATGACGAGCGTTTGACGGTTGGTGCCGACTACACATTTCAGAATTGGAGTACATCAACATTCTTCGACAAGACCGACAACAATGAGAGCATTGGTCTTGGCACAAACAGAAGCAAGATTTCACTCGGAGCGGAATATTCGCCCAACAGAATATCTAAAAATCTGTTCAAGATGATGAGCTACAGAGCCGGCGTTCATTACGCACAGCCATATACAAAGATAAACGGAAAAGAGGGATGCGATGAGTATGGTGTCAGTGCCGGTATCTCAATACCTTTCTACAACAGCAATAACAGCTACAGCCACGGCACGTTGCACATCTCGGGACAATTCGTTCATTTGGCACCACGCTCCGCGGGATTGATAACAGAAAACTATTTGAGAATAAACATCGGCATCACATTCAATGAGAGCTGGTTTATGAAGTTAAGAGTAAGATAACAAAATAAAAAAACGATAAAAAGATGAAAAAGTTATTTTTAGCAGTCATTGCACTTGTTGCAATAAGTGCCAGCGCACAGAACGGCGTCAGCACACCTCACCGTTTCGGACAGGGAGAGGATAGTATACGATGCATACAGAGCATCAGCATTATGAATACCAACGTCAAGAATAATGAGTACAAAATCGCATACGATGCTTGGAAAATCCTTTTCGACGAGTTCCCCGTTGCACGTGTGGACACATACACAAACGGTATAAAAATACTCAATGATTTCATCCAGAAAGAGGCCGACCCACAGAAAAAGAGTGAATACATCAACGAATTGATGTCAATATACGACCAGCAGATAAAGTACCTCGCACAGCTTCAGACACTTACAAAGACAAAACTTTCAGAGGGTCAGATTTTGGGTAAAAAAGCCATCGACTACCTGAAGCATCGCAAGGATGCTCCTGTTGAGGAGGTTTACAATATGCTTGCAAAGTCGGTTGAACTTGAGAAGGGTCACTCGGAGTATGTTGTTACCGAGCTTTTTATGAAGTATTCAGGCCTGAAGTACAAGAACGACCAAAGCCACGGCGAACAAATCATTGAGGACTACCTCAACGCATCGGTATACATTGTTGACGTACTCGACAAATACCACGACAACATCGAGTTGTGCTTGCAGAAGTACAAGGAGGAGGGCGACCCCAAAGACAGCATCAGTGCAGGCAAATACAGCAAGATGATTGACGCTTCACGTGTTGCAAAAAGCAACATCGATGCCTATTTCATCAACAGCGGCGCTGCGTCTTGCGAGGACTTGGATAGAATTTACGCACCGCTCATTGAGGAGAACAAGAACAACATCGAGTACTTGAACAAGGTTATCACCGTTATGGCAATGTTGAGATGTACAAACCAGGATGCATACCTTGCAGCATCGGAGTACGCTTTTGAGATTGACCCTAACCCGACATCAAAGGCTGCGATGGGTTGCGGCTACCGCTACTTCAAGAGAGGTGACATTGACAAGGCGATGGAGTACTTTGACCGTGCCATTGAGCTTGAGAGCAGTATAACAAACAAGTCCGAGCTTTGCTACAAGGTCGCAGACATCTACTACAACCTCAACAAGTATGGCAAGGCACGTTCATACGCGCAGAAAGCACTCTCGCTCAACGCCAAGTACGGAGCACCCCATATCCTTATTGCACAGTGCTACGCAGCAACCTCAAACTGGAGCGATGACAACACAAAGAACAACTGCACATACTACTTGTGCATCGACCGTCTTGAGCGTGCAAAGAGCGTTGACCCATCTGTAAAACGCGAGGCAGACAAGCTAATTGCCACATACAAGAAGTATACACCTTCAAACGAGGAGTTGTTTATGAAGGGTTACAAGAGTGGCGAAAAAGTAACAATCGGCGGTTGGATTAATGAAACTACAACAATCCGCTGATTTCAGCCGCAGAACACATCGTACAGCAACTGCCATAATGGCAGTTGTTGTACTGATTTTACATTTATCCTGCAAAGAAAACACACGCAGTTCACTCCAATTATTTGAGCATCCCGACTCGGTGGCTGTTATGAGCACATACGATGTCAGCACAATAATAAGCGATTCGGGACACATACGCTACAAGATTGATGCAAAGGAGTGGATGGTTTACAGCAAACGCAACCCGCCTCATTGGGCTTTCAAAAAAGGGTTACAGCTTGAGCAGTTCGACACGCTGATGAATGTCGAGACCACTATAAAATGCGACACAGCATTCTACTACAATGAGATGAAGCTCTGGAAGCTCATCGGCAACGTAAACATAAAGAACCCCAAGGGCCAGCGTTTCTTCACAGACCTGCTATATTGGGACCAGGAAGAGAAGATCATCTACTCCGATGCCTACATCAGGGTTGAACAAGAGGAGCAGATTACAGAAGGTATCGGTTTTTCTTCCAACCAGGATTTGTCTGTCTGGCAAATCAAGAACACCAAAGGAATTTATACCGTCGATAAATAAAGTATGTTGACACCTATACTATCACTTATATTATCACTGACAGTTGTCATACTATTCTCTGCTCTATTTTCGGGAATGGAGATTGCCTTTGTATCATCAAACAGGTTATTGTTGGGCATAGACCAGAACAACCGTTCAATAACATCGTTTGTGATAAACAAGTTCTATTCCAACAGTAACAATTTCATCTCATCACTCCTGGTTGGCAACAACATCTCCATTGTCATCTACGGTATGCTGATGGCACAATTACTTAATGCAACCATCTTGAAAGGTCTGGAGGGAGCAACATCCCTGAACCTGTTCCTTGAAACCCTCATATCAACAATTGTCATCATCTTCACAGGTGAATTCATACCAAAGGCGCTGTTCAGGATAGACCCCAACCGTTCCCTGAAACGCTTTGCGCTCATCACCTACCCCATCTATATCATCCTCTACCCGCTATCGCGTTTCACCACCGTATGCTCCACACTGCTGTTGCGCCTTGCCGGCATCAAAATAGAGAACGATACACGCGACACCACATTCTCAAAGACAGAACTGAACAACCTCATCCTTGCCTCGATTGAGAATGCTGATGACGCAGAAAAGATTGACAACGATGTCCTTATATTCCAGAATGCTCTCGACTTTTCAAACATTAAGGTACGTGATTGCCTTGTACCAAGAACAGAGATTGAAGCAGTGGAATACAACACACCGCTCGAGGAGCTCAAATCGGTGTTCATAGAGTCGGGACACTCAAAAATCGTAGTCTATAAAGAGAATATTGATGACATCATCGGCTATATACACTCGTCAGAGTTGTTCCGCCTCGGCAAAAAGTGGCAACAGAAGATTTGTAAAATGCCGATTGTCCCCGAGACGCTGTCGGCACAGAAACTTATGCGCACCCTAATGCAGCAGAAGAAATCCCTTGCTGTTGTAGTTGACGAGTTCGGAGGGACATCGGGTATAATCTCACTCGAAGACCTTGTAGAGGAGATTATCGGAGAGATTGAGGATGAGCACGACAATCAGAACCTTGTTGCAAAATCAATCGGCAACAACGAATATATCCTCTCGGGACGACTGGAGATTGAGCGAATAAACGAACTGTTCGACCTCGGCATACCAGAATCGGATGAATACCAGACTCTTGGTGGCTTCATTCTGGCACACCACCAGCGTTTTCCACAGCTGAACGAGGTAATCAGCATTGGAAAATACAAGATACGTCCTATAAAACAGCACAGCACAAAAATAGAGTTGGTAAAACTATCATTGGTTGGGTAAATACCATATAAACAGAACCATCGGCAAACAGTTCACCCGGCCACCTTGCAAAATCATTGGGGAAAAGTCGCAAAAAAGCGATTTTTCCCCAATATTTCGTTAACTTTTTGCCCAAGTATTACGATAATTCAAAGCATTTTAGTAACTTTGCCGTGTTGTACATACAAAAATATATAATAAACTAAAAATAAAATTACACTATGGCTACATTACAAAAGCTACGTAACAAAGGCTCACTGCTCATTGCCTTCGTCGGCATTGCTCTTTTTGCATTCATAGCAGGAGACATTGTTAAACTTTTCCAGAAAGGCCCAGAAGAGGCAACTGTAGGAACAATTAACGGCGAGGGAATTACAGTAAGCGATTTCTACGCATTCCGCAATCAGTGCGAGCAGGCATACATATTGCTCAACAACACTGCTGTTCTCAACGAGAACAATCAGGAGGAGATTACACAGATGGCGTGGAACACCCTGACAAACTACAAGTCACTGCAGGCACAGGCTGCAGCTGCAGGCTTGACAGTTACACCAGAGGAGTTGAGCTACATTCTCAGCACAAATTGGGGCGGTATTGCACAGCAGTACACAAATCGTCTGCCACAGGCTTTCTCAACACAAAGCGGTGCATTCAACGTAGAGTTCATCAACTCAATCAACACAGAGTACAAGAACTACAAGGACAACGGTTCAATGCCTGAAGAGTTGGCAAACCTGCACGACGCTTGGAAATTCATCGAGACAAGCATCACCAGTGACATCATCAGCAGAAAGTTGATGAACATCTACGCATTTTTCTCGGCTACACCAAACCAAGCTGTAGCGCAGAGCAACTTCGAGCTCAACAACAACACATACAATGTTGAGATTGCTGCTTATCCTTACAACAACTTTGCAGACAGCCTGGTGACAATCAGCGACGAAGAAATCGAGAACTACTACAACACCAACAAGGACAATTTCTTCAAGATACCATTCAACCTATACGACATCTTCTACATCAATCAGGAGATTAAGCCAACAAGCAAGGATATCAACGCTGTTCGCGCAGATTTCGAGAGATATGCAACTGATTTGAAGGCCGAGAATGCCGACATCAACGACGTTGCACTCTACTCATCAACAGAGTGCCCATACGACGGTTTCTTGTGGACAATCGACGCAATCACCATCGACAGCGAAAAACAGACATACGTAAACAAGTTCAAGGAGAACCACAAATTCCACGTACAGCAGAACAACGTAGGTGAGGTTGTTGCACCTTTCGAGGACAGAAACGACAACACCATCAACCTTGTTATGAATGTAAGAAAAACTTTGATTCCCGACACAATCAAGTTGCGCGCCATCGCTATCCAGAGCGAGTCAGCAGAGGAACTCAACGCAACAGCCGACAGTTTGCTCAATGCATTGAACAACAAGGCCGACTTCAACAAGATTGCCGAGAACTACAGTGCCGACACTGTTGAATTCAAGACAAAGAACTTTGTAACAACCATTGGTTTCATCCCAACACCCGAAGCACAGAACCAGGTCTACACTGCAAAGATTAACGCATACGACGTAATCAACTTCGGCGAGAACGCAAAGCTCATTTTCCAGGTAATGGAGAAGAAAGGCTCGGTTGAGGCATACGACGCACTTATCATTGAGCGCAAGATACCTGTAAGCGCAGACACATACAATCAGGAATACAACAAGTTGAGCCAGTTGGTTACATCTTGCAAGAGTGTCGAGGAGTTGCAGAAGAACATTCTCTCAACACCTTACCGTCTTGAGCAGCAGCGTTCAATCAACTCAAGCAGCCAGAACATCGCCAACAAGCCCGGAACAAGAGACCTCTTGAGATGGGTTCTCGGTGGCAGAAACATAGGTGAAATATCAAACATCTACGAGTACATCTCCGGCAACAAGAAATACTTCATCGTTGCCGCCATCAAGGAGGTTATACCAGAGGGACACGTTGCACTTGACAAGGTTAAGGAGAACATCAAGTTCCAACTCATCAACGAGAAGAAGGGCGACCTCATTGCTGCCCAGTTGAAAGGTAAGAACATCGACGAGCTAAAGGCTAATGAGAACATCAAGTTCAGCACAACCGACAAGGTTGAGTACAAGAAAGCAACATCAGTACAGTCTATCAATGCAGACGAACTGGTTATCAGCGCTGCTGTTGCCAATATGCAGGCAGGCGAAGTCAGCGCACCAATCAAGGGTGACAACGCTGTATATGTTGTAAAGGTTCTCTCTAAGGAGGCTAAGAACGCCGAGTTCAACGCACAGACCGAGGCAGACTACATCCAGTCACTCGACTTCTACGGCAACCCCAACGTTATCGGCCAGCTCATTCAGGACGCTATCGGCAACTCAAACAACGTTGAGAACAGAGTATACGAGCATATGTAATTCCCAACCCGTACATATGTTCAACCCCTATCGCTGCTTAGCAGCGATAGGGGTTTTTCTTTTAACGACCTATTTTTAGGAAAAAAGTCAAAAAAAAGAAAAAAAGATGTTACATTCAGCCACATCTTTCGTTTACATAATAGAAAGACTAAGAATGAGCGACAAGACACTGACAACGGTATTCACAAGGTTGCGCAGGAAATTCCTGAATATGGCAATGGCGATACTTCCCAACGAGGAGGATGCAGCCGATGCCTTGCAGGATGCATTCTGCAAACTTTGGCCACGGCGCGACACCATAAACGATGAAGTCAAGGCCGAGGCTCTGACCAGTGTAACCGTGCGCAATATATGCATTGACAGGACAAGGAAACGCACATTGCACACAGTCCCGCTCAACGAGGAGCACGACACTATTGACAGCGGAACGGTATATAAGGAGCGCGAAGAGAAGTACAACGCAGTAAAAGCAATTATAGACAAAGAACTGACAGAGCAACAAAGAAAAATCATTGAATTGAAAGAATTTGAGAACCTTGATACAGAAGAGATTGCCCGACAACTGCAAATGACAGAAAGCGCTGTGAGAATGAACCTGTCAAGAGCAAGGAACAAAATCAGAGAATGTTATAGAAAGGAGGTTGGATATGAAGAATGACAACAAAAAAAGAGAATTGGAATATTGGCTTGCACTCAGCGATAAATATTTCAATGCCCTGACCACCAACGATGAGGAGAAGGCTTTGGCCGATTTCCTTGCAAGCGACGCAGCCAACCACCCGACATTCAACGAAATAAAGGCAGTAATAGGCTACCTGAGCACAGGCAGAAGCATTGCGCAAAAAGGAAGAAAAAAGAACCACGACAGACCAATTGTAATTGGCAAAGCTATACAATGGGCATCAATAGCAGCTTGTGCAACAGCCATCGCAGTCATTGGGACATCAATCGGGCAACATAAAACATTGAATGATACAGATGGCAAAGATACATATTATGCATATATAGATGGCAAAGAGTACACAGACGAAGATGTTGTAATGAAATATATGCTCTCAACGATGAACAAGATGAGCACCACAAGCAACAACGTCATCGAGGAGCAGATGGAAGCAATGTTCAAAATCGGTTATTGAAAAAAGACAGTATATGAAACGGCTATTATTTATACTCACAATATGCTTTATGGCAAGCCTTGCCAATGCGCAGATGAATATGGGGATATCACCTTTATTCGAAGGGACAGAGAGAGCCAAATATGGTTTCAGTGCTGTTATCATAGAGGGCAAGAGCCTCAAGAAATACAACCTCACACTCTTCAAGAGCGTCACAACAACAAAAGCACAGATGTTTGATGAACTTGAAAAGATGGTTGAGAACGACAGCAAGGATGCCATCGACAAGGAGTGCGGTTATATCAACGGCAAGCTCTACTACGGGTTCTACCAGTTCAAGCCCGTAAATGAGAAATACCGCTACATATTCTACCGCAACAGTTCCCTGCGCGACGATGAACCCGACGAGACCACCATTGTATATATGGAAGGTTACCCCACACTTGAAGAACTAAAAAAAATGTTCCGCTGATGAAAAGATGCATATTATCAATGCTGCTTATGATTATGGCAGCTGCAGCCTACCCGCAATTGGGAGGGCGATTGGGCAAAGTCATTGACAAAGGGACCAAGAGAGCCGACATCATACAGGTTGATTTCTCAAGCCTTGATGCAGAAACCAGACAACTATATATCAACTATATAAAGGAGCTTGTCAATAAAAACAAGATGCTTAATTACAGCAACTGCCCGCAAGAACTTGAAAAGTCATTGGAAGATATTGACGGCAGCAACATCATCATTTGGAAATGCCATACGAACAAAGGGAGGAAGAAACTGAGTAAAGCAATCTCAAGAGTTGTACCGAAAACACGGTTCGGAACAGGTTGGAACCTATACCTTTGGAAAAAGGGATGCGGGAAATATCCAAGAATGTTCAAAAGTATCGGTATGTATAATAAAGACATCATACTGAAATACGACCACAGAGTCAACAATAACAAAAATGTTGACCGATTGACCGTGACGGTATTTGACAAGTCAGACAACAAACTTGCTGTAATGTATTACACAGGCACAACACTCGTATATTGGAGCAATAAACAATAAAAAGATAACATATATGAAAAAAGCACTTTTCACCGCGCTTATTCTTGCCTTTTCACTGACTGGCACAGCGCAGGACGAGAATGAGAAGAAGATTTCCATTATTGAAAACGGAGAGACAAAAGTCTTTGTGTCTCCTCAAAAGGTCACATTAAAGAATGAGAACGGAACGACAACCATCAACATCACCGGCGAGAACGATGGTGCCGAATATACCTATTGCATCACCCGGAACGACGACAATATCGACACAAAAACTGTTTACAGAGAAAAAGACATAAATTGGGATTTCACCATACCTTTCGTAAACACAAAAAGTTCATCATTTACGACACGGAAACGTGGACGCTTCATCGTTGACCCCACATTCGGTTTTGGTGTCATCGGTGCAACGGAGCGAGGCAAGGGGGTAGACCTCTCTTTTACCAACGGCTCATTTGAGTATATTCTCGACCGCATAGTGGGATTTGAGTACAAGACAACACGCAACTCGTACGTAGGAGTTACATTTGGCCTTGACTGGCGCAACTACAAGATGATTGGCAACAGCAGGTGGGTAAAAGATGGCGACAACACATCAATCATCAACTACCCCGAAGGTGCCGACGTTGACTACTCACGTCTGAGGACACTCAGCCTAACACTGTCATTTATGTATGGATACGACTTCAACAGACATATAAATATGAAGATTGGCCCAATGGTAAGTTTCAACACACGAGGAAACATCAAGACTTGTTACAGCCTCAACGGCGAGTCGTTCAAGGATAAGCAGAAAAACATCAACATAGCACCTGTCACGGTAGATTTCAGGGCAGAATTGAATTTCCGTTTCGTGGGACTTTATTTCAAATATTCACCCTGCAACGTACTCAACAGCAACTTTGGCCCGGCATTCAAGCCTATGTCGGCAGGTTTGCAGTTCAGTTTCTGAGTTTTATAAAAAATGGCAGTCGCGACTGCCATTTTTTATATTATCTCCACCGCAACAACCTCCAGTACCCCTTCATTGGATACCCTGAACCTTACATCATACCCGGCGAACGGCATTCCATACACTCTCTGCGGGTCATTGTGATACTGCGGACGAGGGTCAAGCTCCAGCACCTTGCAGAGGGCCGTAAAATCTTCGTTTCCGAAAAAGACACGCAATTCGGCAGGGAAACGCACCTCAACCTTTCTCCACTTCTTTTCGTCGACAAAGCCACTGCGCACCCCGATATGTACATCGGCATACTCCACATAAGGCTTTATATCATATATTGGAGTACCGTCAACAAGGTCGGCACCGGCAACAACAAGTGCAAGCCTGTTGCCCACCTCCTCCACGCCAAGCAGACGCACCGAGGAGAGCCCCAAGGCATTTGGACGGAACGGCGAACGTGTGGCAAACACTCCCACATACTCGTTGCCGCCAAGCAGTGGCGGCCGCACAAGAGGCGACCACTCACCCACCTCCTTTCCATTGAGCGAAAACTCCCAGATGAGCCACAAATAATCGAACCCATCAATGCCACGCAACGCATCGGCATCAGCGTACCCATCTTCAAAAACAATACGCCCAATCAGTTCAGGCACAAGTCCGCTCTGACGCGGAACACCAAACTTGCTTGTCAGTTGCGAATGATAATATGCTATGGGTATAATGTTCATTAGTATCTTATTTAAATGCGAAGATAATAAAGCGACGGATATCTGTTAACATTTCGGTGCGCAAATTTGCTGTTTAAGATATTTTTTCTTTTTTTTGTAGGTTAGTAGACGCGTATATTATACGCGCGAGCGACAATGTATTAACTTATAACTATATAGATTTATGGAAAAGATTATCGGCTTAATTGATGCACCGTTCACTCCATTTTATGAGAACGGCGAAGTGAATTACGAACCAATCCCCGCATACGCGCAGATGCTTGCGAAAAACGGTATGAAGGGTGTGTTCATCAACGGCTCATCGGGCGAGGGCTATATGCTCACTGAAGAGGAGCGCATCAAACTCACCGAAGCTTGGGTGGCTGCAGCTCCCGAGGGGTTCAAAATAATTGTCCACGTAGGCAGCACCTGTGTAAAGTCGAGCCGAAGAATGGCAGAGCACGCACAGAAGATGGGCGTGTTCGGCATTGGTGCAATGGCGCCTCCATTCCCCAAAGTGGGACGTGTAGAGGAACTTGTGAAGTATTGCGAGGAGATTGCATCGGCAGCACCTGAATTGCCATTCTACTTCTACCACATCCCTGCATTCAACGGCGCTTTCCTTCCAATGGTAAAGTTCCTTGAAGCTGTAGACGGCCGCATCCCCAACTTCGCGGGTATCAAATACACATTCGAGAGCCTTTACGAATATAACCAGTGCCGTCTCTACAAGAACGGCAAGTTCGATATGCTGCACGGCCAGGATGAGACCATTCTCCCCTGTCTTGCTATGGGCGGAGCACAGGGTGGCATCGGAGGCACAACCAACTACAACGGCTGCAACCTTGCCGGCATCATTGACGCCTGGAATGCCGGTGACCTTGAGAAGGCACGCGAGTTGCAGAATTTCTCACAAGAGGTTATCAACGTCATCTGTCACTATCGTGGCAACATCGTAGGTGGCAAACGCATTATGAAGCTCATCGGCCTTGACCTGGGCAAAAACCGCACCCCGTTCCAGAATATGACAGACGAGGAGGAAGTTGCTATGCGCAAGGAACTCGAGGCCATCAATTTCTTTGAGCGTTGCAACAAATTCTAATAACCTTAAAGGGCGGGCATACCCCGCCCCTACATAAAACGATGACACTATGAATTGGACTGAATACCTTAATGGTTGGTCGCAGAAGTACCGCGACGACCTTGTAAACGATATTATGCCCTTTTGGCTCAAGTACGGACTCGACCGCGTGAATGGCGGAGTCTACACTTGCGTAGACCGTGACGGTTCACTCATTGACAGCACCAAATCGGTGTGGTTCCAGGGGCGTTTCGCCTTTGTATGCAGTTTTGCATACAACACCATAGAGAAGAACCCTGAATGGCTTGCGGCAGCAAAGAGTACCATTGAATTCATTGAGGCGCACTGCTTTGATACAGACGGCCGTATGTACTTTGAGGTAATGGCAGACGGCACACCGTTGCGCAAACGTCGCTATGTATTCTCGGAGAGCTTTGCAGCCATTGCTATGGCCGAGTATGCAAAAGCCAGCGGTGATATGAACTATGCCACAAAGGCTTTGAACCTGTTCAAGGATATACGCAAGTTTGTTGCCACACCGGGTTATATGGAACCCAAATACTTGCCATCACTGCAAGCAAAGGGGCACTCATTGGTGATGATTCTAATAAACACAGCTTCACGCATACGCAACGTCATCAGCGACCCGGTACTCGACCAGCAGATTGATGAATCAATCGCTTCGCTCAAGGACTTTATGAAGCCCGAATTCAAGGCCCTGCTTGAGATGGTGGGCACAAACGGAGAGTTCATCGACACCATCAACGGCCGCCTCATCAACCCGGGACACTGCATTGAGACAGCGTGGTTCTTGCTCGAAGAGGCAAAATACCGAGGTTGGGACAAGGAACTCACAGCACAGGCTCTGCAAATCCTCGACTGGTCGTGGGAATGGGGCTGGGACAAGCAGTATGGCGGCATCATCAACTTCCGCGACTGCCGTAACCTGCCGCCACAGGACTACTCACAGGATATGAAATTCTGGTGGCCACAAACCGAAGCCATCATAGCCACTCTCTACGCCTACGAAGCTACAGGTGATGACAAATATCTCATCTGGCACAAGCAGATAAGCGAGTGGACATACGCCCACTTCCCCGATGCCGAATGCGGCGAGTGGTATGGCTATCTGCACCGCGACGGCACAGTGGCACAGCCCGCCAAAGGCAATATCTTCAAAGGACCGTTCCACATTCCACGTATGATGATAAAGTCATACGATTTGTGCAACATCCTCACAAACGAGAAATAACATCTGTCACATTTTATGAAAAAATTACTATTCATACCACTCCTGTTCTGCGCTCTGTTATGCATAGCGCAGAACAGAGTCACTGTGTCGCCCGGCACACCTATGGAGAGAGCCGTCTCGGGCCATTATGCCGGTTGGGTAAATGGCGAGTTATCAACTTACGGAGGATGCGACTTCCCCGACATACCCTGCGCCGATGGCGGAAAGAAGGTGTACTACCCCAAAGCCTACGGAGCGAGCGTACAGGTACCCGATGGCACAGTGTACATTGGTGGTATGAATACAACCTCCTCACTCAGCGAGTGCCAGTTCATCAATGCCGCTGATGGAGCATCAACTCCCATCACATCATTACCAAAGGCTTTGGATAACTTTGCAGCCACATACTACGATGGCATTATATATGTAGCCGGAGGAGAGACAAACGGCATACCCAACAAGGATGTTTATGCATTGGCATTCACTGGCGGGAAAGTGAAAGGTGAAAACGGGAAGCTGAAAGCGGAAAACTGCAACGAGTGGAAAACTGTTGCTACCCTACCCGATGAATGCCGCCTGCAACCTTGCGTCACCGTACAGAATACGGCCACCGGATATTCCCTCTTTATCTTTGGCGGATACCAGCCAAAGACGGGAGAACTGGAGGCCAAAGTACATACAGACGGTATATATTTACCCATTGCCGAACTCAAGAAGGGCACTGTTGCGCCCACACAGTGGAAGCGCACCTCGCCAACATTGGCTTGGAAAGAGAATACCGAGGAGAACAAACGCACACAGTGCCTGCAAGCCATTGTCGGCAGCACCTGTAGCGCTGTGGGTTACAGCCACATACTGTTCTTTGGCGGTGTCGACCACAACATTTTTCTCAGTGCCATAGAAGGCCGACAGGACAGCCTGTACTTGCGCCATACACCCGAATGGTACAAGTTCCGCAAGGATGTGCTCACCTACCACACTGTCACCGACTCTTGGGGGCTATTGCCCGGCAACAGCCTGTTGGCACGTGCCGGTGCTTGCCTCACAGCCGAGATTGGAGGTAAAGGTTGGAGTTATAGCGGAGGCGAGCTAAAGCCTGGCATCCGCAGTGCCGATGTGACACACATTGAGGTGAGCAACGAAAAAAGTTTCGGTTGGCTCAATTGGAGCGTCCTTGTGCTCTACTTGGTAGCAATGCTTGCTATGGGCATCTACTTTATGCGCAAGGAGAATAGTGCCGATGACTTCTTTAAGGGCGGCGGCCGCATCCCTTGGTGGGCTGCCGGCATCAGCATTTACGCAACAATGCTCTCGGCCATCACCTATATGACCATCCCTGCAAAGGCATACACTACCAACTGGACATACTACCCAATGCTGTGGATGATACTGCTTGTCAGCCTACCGGTCATCAAATACTATCTCCCCTACTTCCGCAAGCTCAATGTCACCAGCGCATACGAGATATTGGAACAGCGCTTCAACCTATTCACCCGAATGTTGGCATCAACGCTGTTCTGCATTTTTATGATTGTACGTATGGCCATCGTACTCTATCTCCCCTCATTGGCACTCACAGCCGTAACTGGAATCGACATCTACCTGTGCATTGTTCTTATGGGTTTGGTAACCATCGTTTATTGCACTATGGGTGGTGTCGAGGCTGTTATCTGGGGCGATGTAGTGCAAGGCCTTATACTTGTCTTTGGAGCAATCTTTGCAGTGGTCTACTTGGCAATGGGCACCGAAGGTGGAATAAGCGGTTGCATAAACATTGCCTTGGAGAACGACAAACTTCGCCTGTTCGACTGGAGCAACTCCTGGTCACAGGCAACGTGGTGGGTAATCATTCTCGGTGGACTGGCAAACAACCTCATTTCATACACATCGGACCAGACCGTCATACAGCGTTATCTCACCACCCCCGACGAAAAATCGGCAGGCCGCGGAATTTTGGTAAACGGTGTGATGAGCGTGTTTGTCTCTGTTGCTTTTTATATGATAGGAACAGGACTATACACATTCTACAAGACCCACCCTGCCGAGCTTGACATCACAATGGGGCAGTCCGACGCCATCTTCCCATTCTTTATGATGAGCCAGATGCCTGCCGGCATAGCCGGAGCGCTGATTGCTGCCATCTTTGCCGCAACAATGAGCACCATCTCCAGCAACATCAACAGCGTTGCCACAGCGTTTTCCATCGACTTCTGGAAACGTTTCCGCAGCTCAACCACAGATACTCAGCTTGTTGTCGTTGCACGTTGGGCATCGGTAGTAAGTGGTTTGGTGGGCCTGTTGCTGGCTCTGTTTATGGCAACTTGGGACATACAATCATTCCTCGACTTCTTCAACGAGGCGCTTGGACTACTCACCAGCGGTTTGGGCGGTCTGTTCTTCATTGCGGTATTTATGAAACGCGTCAAGGGGTATGCTGCACTTGCCGGATTTATTGCCGGTGAAGCAGTTGTGTTCTGTATGAACGAATGCACCGATGCCAACTTCCTGCTCTTTGGAGCTACCGGAATGGCAGTGAGTATTGTAGTGGCTTGGCTGTTCTCGATAGGCTCTTACTGCAAAAACAGTAAGTAAAACACTGCACAACACAGCAGATGCCGCAAAACAAAAAAACAACAATCAGTGTTATAAAAAGTGCAGATGCAAGGCCGGCAGAGTTTTTGGGAATGGGAGTTTAGCTTAACCTAAATGACCATTAACAAAAACACTGCACAACACAGCAGATGCCGCAAAACAAAAAAAACAACAATCAGTGTTATAAAAAGTGCAGATGCAAGGCCGGCAGAGTTTTTGGGAATGGGAGTTTAGCTTAACCTAAATGACCATTAACAAAAACACTGCACAACACAGCAGATGCCTTTTTAGAACACTGATTAGGGAGAATCCCTATATATTATAGGACAACCCCCTGCAATGATTAGGAATAATCAATTGCAGGGGGATTTTTGCGCCCATATCTTTGCAGTGTAAATAAGACGCAACACCTCCACAAGGGTTATAGGAAACAGGTTTAACATTAAAATTTAGAAGCTATGAAAAAGATGATGATTATTGCAGTGATGATGAGCGTGATGCTTATGCCTGCACAGATGATGGCAAGAGAGAACAACAAGGAGAATGCCAAGCCAAGAGTTGAAAACAGAGTAGACAACAAAAAGGAGAAGAAAGACAACAAGTTCAAAAATAACAAGAAGGAGAAGAAGAATGACAAGAAGTTCGACAACAAGAAGAACGACAGGAACAACAAAAAACAGCCAAAACCAATAATCGTGAAACAGCCCAAACCAAAGCCACAGATTGTCAAAAAGCCAAAGCCCCGCCCCAATCCACGACCAAAGGTTCATGTAAATGTTGTAAACGAAGTGAACCCCGTAAACGCAGTAGCTGCAGTGGTTGGCCTGGCTGCATTGGTGGCACTGGTAGCAAACTGAGCAACGATTTGAGAGAACGGTATCCCGACAGGAAATAGTCAACAGTTAAAACTTACAGCAATGAAAAAAATGATGTTTTTTGCAGTGATGATGAGCGTGATGCTTATGCCTGCACAGATGATGGCAAGAGAGAACAACAAGGCAAAGCCAAGAGTAGAGAACAGAGTGAAGAGGAATGAGAAGAAAGCGCCGAAAATGAAGTTTGACAACGTACGCCCCGGCAAACCGGACAAAAGGAAGATAAGCAATAACAACAGAGGACGAAAGCCAATGCCACCGGTTGCAAGAAGAGCCTACAAGCCAATGCCTAAGCCGAAGCTAAAGCCAAGACCAATGCCACGTCCAAGACCAGCGCCACGCCCCGTTTACCACCACCACTGTTGTGACAACGATTTTGTAGAAACAGCAGCAACAGTCATTGGCCTTGCAGCACTGATTTCAGCAATAGCAGACTGACAAGAAACAATAATAATGAAATTGAGAAATAAAGCAATCAGCACTGCTTTTCATACTAACAACTGAGGAAAACGACAGAGGAGAACGACAGCTTAAAACGTTCTCCTCTGTTTGTGCACTGCTTGCACAGAGCAATAAAGATAATACAATTCGATATGGTCTATCCAAGTCTGAATAATTCGGACAGTGCAAAATTAGCATCAACACCACTTCTGTACAATAACTAATTATAATGAAAGTGAAGTTGTAACAACATTTGTCTATCAGGTAGCCGGTTAGTTATAAATAACTAAATAAAAGCATATTTTTAATAAATATAGCTATTGTCAATGTTGCAAAAGAGAACTATTTTTGCATAAATGCAAAAATAACGGCAGAGAGTGTATACTATAAAACTCTGCACAAGACGAAAAGAAAGATGAAACTATCGGAGCTGAAAAATGGTGAGACAGCTGTAATCGTGCGTTTGTCGGGGCACGGCGGCTTCCGCAAACGCATAATGGAAATGGGATTTATTCGTGGCGAGAAGGTGACCTCGGTGCTCGACTCGCCTATGCACGACCCCATTAAATATTATGTTATGGGCTATGAGGTGCTGCTGCGCCGCAACGAGGCTGCAATGATTGAGGTTCTGCCCGAGGAGGACGCAAAACGCGAGATGTCGCCTGCACCTACCTACAACTGCATAACGCTGTGTGAGAGTTGCACAGGATGCAACGGACAATGCAGCACAAACTACAGCAACTCCACCGAGAGAAGAAATGTCATCAACGTAGCATTGGTGGGTAATCCAAACAGTGGAAAAACATCCATTTTCAATGCTCTTGCAAACAAGAATGAACACGTGGGCAACTACAGCGGTGTCACCGTCGATGCAAAAACCGGCAGTTTCAACTACAAGGGCTACCGCATAAACCTCACCGACCTGCCCGGAACATACTCCATAGCCGCATATTCACCCGAGGAGATATACGTGCGACGTCACCTCTTTGAGCAGATGCCCGACATTATCATCAACTCGGTGGTAGCATCAAACCTTGAGCGTAATTTATACCTCACCACCGAGCTTATTGATATGAACATACGCACTGTAGTTGCGCTGAATATGTATGACGAGCTACTGGCAAAGGGTGCAGAGGTCGATTATGTCCATTTGGGTGCAATGATGGGAATTCCAATGATACCCACAGTAGCACGCAACAACAAGGGGCTTGACAAGCTATTGGATACTGTAATTGAGCTTTTTGAAGGCAAGAACAACACCATACGCCACATACACATAAACTACGGCAGCATCATTGAGGAGCAGATTGCACCGCTGTCGGCTGCAATGCACAAGGCCGACGACCTGCCACAACAGTTTCCAGTTCGATACTGGGCACTGAAGCTCTTGGAGAACGACAAGGAGGCGTTGAAGGACCTTGACAACTGTCTGGAGATTGAGAGGTGGAAAACTTTGGCTGAAAATGGTGCCAAAAGGATACAATCGCAGATGGGCGCTGATGCTGAAACGGCGATAAACGGTGCAAAATATGGTTTTATAAACGGAGCATTGCAAGAGACATACAGAGCGGGAGCAAAGGACGCCAACAGACACACACGCCGCATAGACCGTCTTGTAGCCAACCGTTGGCTGGGATTTCCCATATTCCTGTTCGTTATGTGGGCGATGTTCAGTTCGGTATTTCTGCTTGGCGCCTACCCGCAGGAGTGGATTGAAAAGCTGTTTACCCGGATTGGAGAGTGCGTAAGTACAATTGTACCGCAAGGGGCTGTGCAAGATTTACTCGTTAACGGAATAATAAGCGGCATTGGCAGCGTTGCCGTATTCATACCACAGATATTGATACTCTATCTTTTCATATCACTGATGGAGGACTCTGGATATATGGCACGCGCAGCGTTCATTATGGACAAGCTGATGCACAAGATGGGACTGCACGGCAAGTCGTTCATCCCAATGCTGATGGGTTTTGGCTGCAACGTGCCGGCAATAATGGCGTCACGCACCATTGAGAGCCGCAGCAGCCGCATAATAACAGTTCTCATCACGCCTTTTATGTCGTGCAGCGCACGATTGCCGGTGCTGATACTCTTTACCGGTGCTTTCTTTCCACAAAATGCAGCACTTGTGCTTATGGGACTATATCTGCTTGGTATTGCAGTTGCAATAGCTACAGCACGCCTGTTGAGGCTTGCCAAGTTCCACAAGGACGAGACACCATTTGTTATGGAGTTGCCACCCTACCGCTGGCCTACATTACGCGCCACACTGCGCCATATGTGGGAGAAGTGTTCACAATATATAAAGAAGATTGGAACAGTCATTCTATTGTCAACCGTCGTCATCTGGTTCTTGAGCTACTATCCGAGAGGTGAAGAGAGTACAGAGCAGAGAGTACAGAGCAAAGAGCAAAGAGCAAAGAGTAAAGAGCAAAGTGAGGTGGGCAAGGTGTATTTTGAACAGATAGCCGAGGAGGAGACTATAAGCGGCATAAATGAGAACTCTTTCATTGCAATGCTTGGCCACGCTGTTGAGCCGGTGCTTGCGCCCATAGGACAGAATTGGCGCTCAGGCATTGCCATAATAACAAGCATACCGGCAAAAGAGCTTGTTGTTAGCACGTTGGGTGTGCTTTACAGCAGCGATTCAGAGGAGAGCATAACCGAAGACTTGAGGACATCGGGCGATTTCACGCCACGCTCGGCTGCGGCATTTCTGGTATTCATTCTGCTATTCTTCCCCTGCATAGCTACGGTAGCAGCCATAGCAAATGAGACAGGCAGTAAATTGTGGGCGCTGTTTTCAATTGTATACAACACAGCTGTTGCCTGGGTATTTGCATTTGTCGTGTACACCATTGGAGGACTGTTATAAATGAACCATAAAGAAAAAACAATAATGAAAAAGAGTACAACCATATACAATAGCCGAATGAAGATGGCCGACCTTGTTGCAAGCGACATCGGCCTGCTGTCTATACTGCAGCGCCTGAATATAAGACTTGGATTTGGAGAGGCCACCGTTGCAGAGGTATGTGCACAACACAACATCTCGGCCGACCTGTTCCTGATGATATGCAACATCTACTCTTTCCGTGACTATGAGCCACAGATTGAGACACTCGCCGGTGAGGATATAAGCAGCGTCACAATGTATCTGCGCGCATCGCACAACTACTACCGCACAATATGCTTTCCATCACTCCACAACAACATACACCGTATGGTAAAGGAGCTTGACGACATCAGCCGCAGACTGATTGACAAGTTCTACGATGACTATGACAGCGAAGTGAACAACCATTTCCAATATGAGGAAGAGGTGGTATTCCCCTACATTGAGCAACTGCTCAACGACAGCAAAAAAGAGCACCGCGAATACAGCATTTCACGATTCGGGCACAGTCACGGCAATATCAACGAAAAGCTCAACGATTTGAGCAATATCATAATAAAGTACCTCAGCGGGGAATATGCATCACAATTGAGATTTGAGATACTCAATGAGATAAACAGCATTGGCAACGACCTGTTGAGACACTCGGACATTGAGAACAAGCTACTTGTCCCATTGGTCGAAAAAATTGAAATGCGCTATGAACAGGGAAGGTAAATACAACGTTGTGCTCATTGAGCCTTCGGAGATTATAGCCACCGGCATATCGGCCATAATTGGCAACAATCCCCAATTTAATGTCACACAGACATCGAACGACCCGACATACTACAACTCGGGGAACAGTGACATTGATATTGTAATCATAAACCCGACAGTTGTCGACTACAATGACCGACTCGACATCCGCTCGTGGTTGGGCGCAGGAAACACAGCACTTGTAGCACTCACACACAGCAACTACGAGGAGAACGTGCTGCGCCAATATGACGAGTGCATAGGCATATACGACAATGCGGCACGTATAATACAGAAACTACGCAATGCCATTGAAGAGAACAACAAGAGCCCAAAGAACGACATCAATGAACTTTCGTCACGCGAGAGAGATATACTTGCAGCCGTAGCAATGGGCAAGACCAACAAGGAGATTGCCGACGAGTTCAACATCTCCATATACACGGTAATATCCCACCGCCGCAATATATCGCAAAAACTGGGTATAAACTCTATCCCGGGCCTCACAGTCTATGCGATAATGAACAAGCTGGTAGATATGTCTGATTTCAAATAAAAAGAACAATGGCTGAAGAACTTCACATAGCACAGGGAGGCAAGAATGAGAAATATGCCTTGCTATACAAGCAGATTGTTGCTGTAACGGAGAGCGAGAGCGACACAATTGCCAATATGGCAAATGTTGCAGCAATGATACACCAGACATTCGGGTTCTGGTGGACAGGATTCTACCGCGTAGCAGACGAAGAACTTTTACTTGGCCCGTTCCAAGGGCCGCTTGCTTGCAGCCGCATAGCATACGGACGCGGAGTGTGCGGCACAGCGTGGAAGGAGCAATGTACACAGGTTGTACCCGATGTAGAGCTATTCCCCGGACACATTGCCTGCAGCAGCGCATCAAAAAGCGAGATTGTGATACCGTTGTTCAGGGACGGAAAGGTTATTGCTGTGCTTGACATCGACAGCGAGCACCTCGCCACATTTGACGAGACAGACAAACTATGGCTTGAAAGGATTGTGGAGGTAATATAAGGATATATTACTAGCCGCCAAAGATGTTACCTTCGTTCAAGAGAACTTTGCAGGAGTGACAACATTTGATTGGCTATAAACGTCACCCACACCTGTTTTTTAACAGCACTAGCACTCTCTCCATAAAAATGTATCAAAGAGAGATTCTGCTTGATTTGCTTGAAAAGTGATTCAATCTGCCAATGACAACGATAAATAGCCACTATTGTTTCCGTGCGCTTTGCGACTTTCGCGCGACGAAAGTAGATGAAAGAAAGACTTGACCAAAACACAAGTGAACAATTAAGGACTACCGTAGAATGTAATGGCGAGCGAAAACGAGGGGTTTTGCCCCCTATAGTTTGCAGGTGAACCTACTGAACTAACGATTATATTAACTGACCATATATCGGATGTCCGAAGAAATGTGTTAGTGCGGCAACTCAAAAATAGCCAAAAAAGGGCTGACCTCCGATTTGGGATGTCAGCCCAATCCTTTTATTTATAAATTTAAGTTTAGCGGACGGTTATAACTTTTTATCTACCACCTGTTATGAGAGCCGTAGTTTTTGGGAACCATTTCTTTAGGAAATAATAAAGAATCAATCCTATAATAATAGCAATGGCGGCCAAAAGGAAATATAGTATTGTGGCACGCAAATCTGTAGTACAAGGAATGATGAATAAAAGCACCCGTCGAATGATAGGTATAGCTATAATGTGGTAGGCAAAAATAAAGAAGCTACTCTCAGCCAAGAATGTATTTACTTTCCATTTCCCTTTTGCTATATAGACAGCCGAAACAGCTATAGCAAAGACTATGCCAAGTAAAATACTCGCACGCTTGACATACATAACCCAATCATAACTTTTGGTACAAAATACTATTATAACAAGTAATAGATAAAGTATACCTAGAAACACTACACGTGGTTTTACTAACTCAACAAAATTTCTCCTTGTGATAGAGAAGTACGCTCCCAAAGTAAAAAAGAAAAAGGCATTAATACTGAATCCTACAGTTTTAAACGACAATCCCATTAACCAAAGGATACCTAAGAGTAAAGGAAGAAGACAACCAAATTTCTTCGTCAACAAATGTATCAAAGGGGTGAATAGTACAACTATCATCAAGTCTCTGATAAACCAAAATTGAAAACTGATTGGACAGCCAGTATTATTGCTATCCCAAAGAGTCAGCAACCATTCCTTGATTGTATAACTTTTACCAATAATATATTCAGTAGCACCCGGAAATAGTGTCATACTGATATAATAAAAGACTATAAAAAGAATGTTCCAAAATAAATAAGGGATTAGCAAGGTTCTTACACGTTTCTTAAGCTTGTCGGCATAATTTTCTATAGTAAAGCCATTGGTTTTGTAGAAGAAGAGAAATCCAGAGAATAAAAAGAATAGAGGAACCGCAATACGTGCTAGTACCTGTACAAACAGATACAACGTTGATTCATAAAGAGGGAATGCTCCTCCAAACGGAAGTGGAGTCTCAAGGTTTCCTACTACTCCATTGACTGTGCCGATTTGCGTATGAATCAACACCACCGCGACAATCAGTGGAAAACGAAGAAATGAAATGACTTTCGATTGCAGTTGCTCACTGCTAAATGGTTGGACTTTTTCCATAATGATTGATAGTTTTGTTGTGCATCATACTATCAATCACTCATCGGAACAAAAGAAAGGTGCAGACCTCTCTTTCGCGTTCACGGGAAGCCTGAGAAACACCCGCCTATATACAAGATCAGTCCACACCACGAGGTGCAAACATTACCAAAATGTATATAGTCAAGGTAGTTCAAAGACCTACCGTCAAATATTATTCCGATTATCAAAATCAGTTTCTCAGGCTTTTTTCGAACGCGAAATAATAGTAAATGCTTGGTTTATAAATATGTCTATTTGTTCCTGATTTCTATTTCTTGTCGTTTTTTTATTGGCTTGTATGCAAAGATAAAGAATTTTTATATTTATCTTATACTTCACAATACATTATATGCTTTATTTCGCCCAATTATTGATTCAGGAAGAACTCTAAAGCTACTATTTGCTAAATATTCAAGATTTTGCAGAAAGTAAAATCACCCCAATAGTAGAGACTCACGGTTCTTGAGAAAGTAGGCCGTGCCATAGAATTATGTAATACACGGAGAATCTATGTGAATAATCATTTTTGTGAGGTCACGGAAATGATAGCCTTAGCAAAAAGATGCCAACGTTCTATACAAGATTATATGCAGACTTGCTATGCGCCCTTAAAATATAAATAAACATCCAATTCTTGCTCTATAAAAACTTGGCGATATAAATTCAAACAGTTTCTTATCATTTCTGATTACATCCGTTTTTTCAGTGTCTTGTAACTGAGGATATGTATTGTCACTCCTGTTGCAATGGCAATGAACAGGACACTCATCCACCACTCCCGGGCAACAAAGAATGCGCAGTAGAGCAATGTTGCCCATACCATTGTCACCGATACAATTTTCACACGCAGTGGCAAAGCCTTGTGCTCCCTGAAGTTCCTTATGTATGCGCCAAGATGCTTGTGCGACATCAACCAATCATACAGCCTTTGTGAACTGCGCATATAGAGTGCCGCCGATAACAAAAGGAATGGTGTGGTAGGCAACACAGGCAAAAAAATGCCCATAACACCCAACGCAAGCGACACTGTTCCAAAGATTGCCAATAGATACCTCATCATTCTGTTTTTGTAACGCAAAGGTACAAAAAAATATCCAACACAAGGAATGATAATATACACCGTAAATATTTTTTCATTAAAAATCTTTTTTTAATATTTTTTTTGTACATTGCAGGCGATAAAAGAAACATTGTCTAACCTTAAACTCCATCAGCTATGAAAAAGTTTATGTTTCTATTAACGGTTATCTTATTATTAGGAGTTAGAACAGGCTACACACAAGAAGCAAAGACAGGACCCAAAGCCGGGCCACTTGTAGGAATGTGGCAATATGTTGAGGAGGTTACGACTGCCGAGGGCGACAAGGCCTATATTGGCAAACAGATTTTCAAGACAATAACAGAAGATAATACATATTTTGTCATCCTTGGAGTGAATTTTCCTATAAAAGAGGCCAATTGGGAGGAGAGCAAGACCAGTACATTGGCATTCATTACCCAGCAGGGAGAGATTGAGATGAAGGAGGACAACACCTATCTTGAATACATAAACAACCACTATCTCGACAAGAGCCTGAACAACACAATCTCCAACTTGCGTTACAGGTTCAGCGAGGAGAACAAGAATATACTCTACGTTGAATATAACCTTAGCGGAACAGACAACGACAATTGGATAAGTGAAATCTGGTTACGCGTCATTCCTTACGGAGCAAAATAAAAAACAGATGAAGTCCTTCACAAAGGGACTTCATCTGTTTTTAAGGTCAAGCAACAACACATATATGAACGGGGAAAGATAAAGCACAACCGATACTGTGCTCCACGGCACGCCAAAAAAGGATTGTACCCCGGCATACTGCAAGCAAGGGATTATACCCGCAGCCGGCAGTAGCGACATCATTGCAGGCACAAAAAGAACGAATGTATTTCCGGTGGAGGTTATAACATCCATCATAGAGCTGTAGCTACCGTAGACAAAACCATAGACGAGCGAGACAGCGAGTGTGCCAATGAGAAGCAGGAGTGCCCAACCTTGCAGCAGGGGCGAGAGTGACGGTTCTTCAGTTATTGCCGACAGTACGTTCCACGGAGAGACTGCCGACATATAAAGCAGAGCCGCATAAAAAAGCGCAGCCACAAGCGAGAACAAGATTGCCCTAAGCTCCGATACCGTAAGCCTGCGCAGGGTGAACAAGCGCCATAGTACTTTGCTCAAACCCGATGCACGCAACAGGCCATAGACAGCCACAAGCACCATTGTTGCACCCCACGGAAGCGCATCGATAGAGGACAGCGCTGTACGCAAAGCCCAACGCACGCCCTCGGCACTTATGAGTGAAGATGAGTGGAGCGTTCCATTGGTCAACAGCCCCACAACATCGACAAAAAAAGTTCCCAACCACACCAACAACAAAAGAAACAGATAGATGGGCAATGGATAATAATATGCTCTGTTACTATTCATCCGCTTCAAGATTTTCAGCATCTATTATATGCAGTTCTATGGCACGTACAACAAGACGGGTGACATTTATACCGCGCTGCTCGCTCTCGGGGAAAAGACGGGTTATGAGGTCGGCCTGTCGCTTTTCGAGGGACTTGACGCCAAAGGGCATTGTCTTTAGCGACGCCACCATCTCTTTAGTGTATCCCAATGCAAGATGACGCAGCAAACACTCGTCATAGCGGTCAATCTCATAGTGTATGAGCGATTTTTGACGTGCGGCATCGCGGTTCACATTCTCACGGAAACGCTCCACAAGTTTCTCAAGCACCGGCTGATTGAAGACATTGCGTTTGCCTGCCATAACATTGTATATCTCGTACTTTGTGAGCAGTTCGCCGGTCTTCAGTGTTATGCCGTCTGCACCGGCATCCAACACATCCGCCCACAACTTTTCGTTCAACAGCTCGCCGGTAAAAACAAGGACCTTCATCTGTGGATGTTCTCTCTTCATCCTTGCACAAATATCCACACCCACAGTCGTTGAACCGCCAAGCCCCAAATCAAGCAGCAACAAATCGGGGACAGAACGCTCCAATACCTCATTGAGTTCACTCTCATTCGAGGCAACGCCAATGACATCGGCCTCGGGCAACTCGGTGCGAAAAATCTCTTCTGTTCCCTTGAGCTCCAACCTGGCATCCTCAACTATCACTACACTGAATTTCTCTATCATAAAATACTATTTTGGCAATGTAAACAATATAACCACACCCTCAACATCTGTACGTGCCTCCATACGCAATGCGTGGCGTCCGGTATACTCTTCGTGCATTCTCACAATCTCCTTTGCAACAAGATACTCCATTCCGAGGAGTCCGTTGTGTGCTCCAATGTTGTAACGGGACGGGGTGAAGAGTTCGGCAGCCTCATCACTCGACAGGCTACGGCGCTTATCAATCAGCTCAATCCTCACTACATCATCGGCCTCGGTAGCACGCAGCAGAAGATGCCCCTCTTTGGCAACTGTGAAAGCAGCATCGAGCAACGATTCAAAAAGATATCCGACAAGGTCTGCATCAATTGTCACACAGGCATCTGTAGGCTCATACACAAGCGACAGCTCCACGCCGCTTTTTTTTGCATAACGGGCTACATATCTCCTTGCTGTGTCAAAAAGCCGTTCTACCGGTATTTCCGTTATGTGAAAGCTTATTGCATCGAGCTCACGCTTTGCACAATTGGAAAGTATGCCGAAGACCGAATTGTAATAATTCATCAGCTCTTCCATTGCATCTATGCTTTCACTGCGCTTGCCATCTGCCTTGAGTGCCCTCTGTGCAAGTTCACGCACACGGCTGGGGTAATATACAGTCTCGTGCTTGATTACAGAAAGTGAATTGTCCATAACCATATTCTGCACGTGGAGACGGTTCTCCTCGAGCCTGATGCGCTCGGTCTCCTCTTCAACCTCTTCAAGTGTAGTATAACTCTTTTCGACACGTACTGCACGATGATATACTATTGAAGCTATGAAACGTGCGATAAGTTCAATGTTCACCACCTCGTTTTCACTCAATGGACGCTCTATGACAAACTCGACCGCACCTACGAGCACCTCGCCACCCGACACTGTCGCATACAACGGCAACACACGCAATAGAGCATCGGGAGAGACAAAGGGTTCACCATCATCAACGACACCGTGCAGATAGACATCGGCACGACCACCGGCAAGCGGTTCGGGTGCCGCTGCCGCCAAACGCTCGTCGCAAAGCAACAGAGCTATGCGTTTTATACACAAACGTTCACCCAGGCAATTATATACTTCATCGGCAACAGACTGCAACATTCCTTGTGGAGAGCTGTGAGAAGAATTTGCTACAAGCTCCAGCAGTCTCAAGTTTGTACTCTGCACAAGACGCTCGTTGGCCTTGCCTATTACTGTGTGACGTAAATACGAGATAATGAGATACAACAACAGCAGCAGTACGATAAAAGAGGCGATGGCAATCAATGCCTGTCTCAAATGCTGCGCCTCACGTACCTGCTCATACTGTCCGGCAATGGCTTTATCCTCATCGACAAGACGATACAGAGTTGAATAGATGTGATTGTTATACCTGTACATCTGCCATTTCTGCAATGCAAGTGAAGCAACAGCCAACTCATTGCGGACATCTATGATATTATAGAAAATATCCTCTGTCAAAGCCTCGGGGAAAAGCCCTTCACGCCACCATCTCAACTCGGGATATGACGAGCCTTGCAGCACAAGTGTATCTGTGCCGCCTATCTCAGAAATATAATAATCATTCAGCAAATCAAAGGCTTTGCGTGCCTGTACAAAAGCCTCATTATAATTCCCGTGTGTGTTACTGCTGTAGACCGAGTCTGCACAAATGCGCACATCGTCGAATATTCCATCAGCTGCAGATGCCCAGGAAGGCAACATCATAATCAGCAGCGTCAAACAACGCAACACCCCCTTAGGCAGACGGAAAGAGAAACGACTGCCGCCGCCCTCACGGCTCTCTATGTTCATTGAGCAGACGGAGAAGATTGCATCGGTTTTCTTGTATTTCTCTATAATACCTTTGCAATTCATCAACCCGAAACCACCACCTTTGCTCTTTTGACGTAGTTTTTCATTATCCCTGCCAATGGTTGCCGCATCGTAGACCTTTTCGTTCAATATGCGGGCAATGTCACTCTGCGAAATGCCAATACCGCTGTCTGTCACAGACAATTCGACATAATCCTCACCCTCAACACACTCCAGGGCTACGCAGCCACCCTCGGGAGTGAACTTTGCAGCATTGTCGACAAGTGTGTTTATCATAAACAGTGTGAGAGCCTTGTCGGCCTTGACAACCGGAGAACCATCGCCTACCGTCAATGCTATGCCTCGCGACTCGAGCAACTTACGGCTTTTTTCTAAGATTGCAAACAGGCTTTCAAGAGAAAAGCTCTCAACCTGCAAATTCATCTCGCCCTGGCGCACCTTAATCCATCGTTCAAGTATCAGGTTCAGGTCATCGAGTTTTTCAGTCAGTTCTGTCACATAGGCAAGTTTACGCTCAGCATCCTCGGGAGCAGCACCTTTCACCACGCGTATTTCATTGATAATCCTATCTATATATGGGCGCATCGACATCACAGTGGAGACAGATACACGCTTCAGCAGATTTTCACGTTTGTGCTCGGCAAGATAGACAGCACAGGCACGGCGCATCTCCTCAAGACGCTCCTGTTCATCTCCAATATCAGCAAGGCGGATGCCTTCGCCGATAGCGACAGCCACATAGGGGACAAGCATCTCAAGAATAGAGTATTTCTGCGGAGTCAACGGTAATGACGTTGCAACATACAATGTATCACTGCCGCCACCAATGTACTTCATAGCAAATGAGTAGCAATGGGAAAGGTTTGACTCAGCGGGAGCGAAAGAAAATTGCACATCACCCGAAAAGCCCGAAAAGCCGTCATTCAGCAAAGCTACGATATGGGCACAAAGTTCGTCCTTGCTGCCCACATCCTGCGGAAGTGACGACAAAAGACGACGGCAAACATCGGGCAAGCGCTTCAACTCGCTTGAATATGAATTTATATACTTGCGCCTGCGATAAACAAACACTGCTATAAAAAACGACAATACAAGCAGTGCCGCAACTATGACTTTGAGTATCTTGTCGAGATGCGAAATATCCGCTTCTACAGACGATACACGGCTCTCAATCTTCTTGTCCAGGCGAGTGGTGCGCAACAACTGCAGGTAGCTCTCTCTGTTGATGTCCGAGGCATACTTGTTACCCAGCCCGGCGAAGGCACAACTTGCCTCACGGCGCACGCTGAGCAGACACTCCGGTATGTTATACATCTCGTCATCCGAAAACATTGCAGGTTCTATTTCAATGTCACACTGTTCAAGCTTGTTGGATGCAAATTCGCCATCATAGGGGTAATAGTGCCTGTAATAGTCATTTATCTCAAAAAGCGCAGAGTCGAGCAATGCCAACGCTCCATCGTAATCAAGGAGCATTGTCTTGCAGGAAGCCGAGACGGCCAACGCTTCAATCATCATATATTTGTCACCGTAAGATTTGAACTCATCGGCTGCAGCTGTGGCCAACGTATAAGGTATCAAATCAGCTGTGCCGCTCTTCAACAAGACGTGGGCAAGGTTGTCGGGTAGCGACGAGAGTAGACTATTATTGTCGCGGAGAAGTATAGCCAACAGCAATCTGTAGTTTGCGGTAAGCCATATATACCCCCCGTTCTCGGCTGCATTGAGTCCTCTGGCAAGAAGCCTCAGGCGCTCCCCGGCATTCTGCTCCGTATTTGACAACAACATTCTTGCATAGACTCTCAAGGCCGGGTCTGTACACTCTTTGAGACCACTGCTCAAATAACCCAACGTGCGCTTTGTATCGTCAACCATTGACAAGTTGGAATAGTAGCAAACCGATACAATCCCGAACTCTATTTTAGCACGTTCGAAACGCGCCTTATCACTTGCCGTCAACAGCCCGGCATCCTCGTTTATGCGCCTTATTCTCTCCAAAGCCCCGGCACGATAATCAAAGAACTCCCTGTTCCCCGACACACGATAGGATATTGTCATCAAGCCCACATCGGCAACAAGTTTTTCAATCTCGCAATGCGACTCTTCCTGTACCTTTTTATAAAGTGCGACAGCTGTGGCATAATCCATCTTCATCAATGCCGAATAGGCCTTTGAATTTACCACAACCGTTGCAAGTTCATCGTTTCTGGCCGAATAGTCTTTGAGGGCATTTGACAGGCTGTCAATCAAAGGGATGCTCTTGTAGCGCGCATCATAGACCTGCACACTCAGTGTATCGGCACTGCTGTGGGCCGCACCATCATCAGAGTGTCCCACGCAAGAAAACAATGTAATGCACAGGAGTAACACACAAAAAAGAATGTTCCGTTTCATCGCTACAAGGATTGTCAAATACAAATTTAATGATTTATACCGAAAAAACATTATTGTAGAGAACAAATAACGCTGCGGGAATACCCGCAGCGTTGAACAATCACCATAGAGAGACTATTTTCTGTTCTTTCTCTTGCCATAGAGGCGCTTTATCCACAGATAGTAGCCAGTGAGTGGCAATGTCGCACCAAGCAGTGCAGCAAGAAAATAGAGAATGCGGACAAAGAGACCACCCCAAGAGCCGGTGTGTACCGAATAGATCCAACCGGCGATTTTTTTCTCATAAGAACTCTCTTCGTATAGCTCAATTCTTGTTATCACCCCACAATCATCGAAGATATATTTGTCGGCAGCGCGCACATTTCCATATTCGGACATTTTGACCGAGACTGTGCCGGCAGACACAGTTATTGCCTCGAACCCAGGCACACGCTCCAAGACATTCTCAAGCGCTGTTTGCCAACTGTCAAATGCACTTTTTTGCAAGTGTACACTTTGTGGAGTAGCGCCACTGCTCCCGTCCACGAGCGCTGTTGCACCGCTTTGAGCATCGACAACGGTAGCAGCTGTAACGCCATCAATTTCTGCAATAGAGGCTGTTGGTTCTGCGTCAACATATTTTGTATCGGCAACTTTGGTCGCAGCGGTAACGGCATCAACATTCCATTCAGCAGCAGCGGGCTGCTCAACAGCAACCGCGCTGTCTTCTGCGCTATACACACATACCGGTAAGGTACAGCTACCACAACTGCCCGGACACGAAGCTGTTCCGGTTGCCGTTTTTTCACCCATTACAACAACGTCCACGGCAGCCACAGCCATCTCCTCAACTTCCTCCTCATCATCAATGTCAAACAAGTCATAAAAACCACTCCTGTACCACTCGAACGACCAAGTCAAACCAGTCAGCGCCATTGCCAACAACAGTAGCAGAGCATAGAAACCACCTGCCACGTGAAGGTCGTGCCAAAAACGGTTTTTCCCTTTCTTCAATACAATCTGCAAACGGTTTTTGAGCATCTTGCTGTTGAGCGGCCACCATATCACAAGGCCGGTCAACAATATTACTACAAAGGCAAGAGTACTTGCACCAACAATAATCCTACCCCAGAAGACATTGCCCTCACCGGGATTGCTGTCCATTAGCCAGCGGTGCAGGCGGAAGATTGTCTGAAAAAACGGCAAACGCTCATCCTTGCCAATCACCTCGCCTGTATATTGATTCACATAGATTGCCGCCTTCTTTGGCTTTGAAAGGTTTACCCTGTAGGCCTCATCGGGTGAAGATGAAACGACAACACCCTTGACATCGACATCGGCAGGCAACGTTGCATCAACCTTGTCTGCAATCACATCCAAAGGCAATGGCTCACCCACAGGTGTGACAGCCGCAATATCGTCGTTGCACAATGCAGTAATCTCCTTTTCAAATACCAGCAATGCACCTGTAAAACAGGTGATTGTTATTACAAAGCCGAAAGGCAACGACACCCATAGGTGGAATTTACGAAAGAATGTTCTCATATATATTTACTTCACAGCCTCAATTATATAACCATTCGCTTTCAACAGTTCAAGCACGCCTCTTTCACCCGGCAGATGAGCGGCACCTACAACAAACAATGTCGGAGCCTCGGCCATCATTGCAGGCATCTTCTCGGCCCAAGCTGCATTGCGGCCATAGATGAGCGCCTCCTCTTCCTCGGGTGTACTGTCACACATATTGCCAAGCTTTTCTTCGGTTATATCTTGAACAGCCTTTACATCCTGTGAGAAATATGCGTCAGCAAGCTCTTTCATCTGCAACGAATAGTATTCATCATTATCCACCATACAAAGCAATTGCTGTTTCTGGCGTTCTATAGTAGCACCTTTGTAAAGGGTCTCAATCTGGAAATCCACAGTCTCAAGCCCTACCACCTTCTTGCCGGCCCCGGTGGCAGCCTGCTGAAAATAGGCATCAATGAGACTCATTGGATTGAACCCGGGGGTGAGTTTCATATACTGCACCAACTGCAGCTGCGTTGAGATTGCCATTGGTGTCATCTTGCCCATTTGGCTCTCCAATATCGGGTTACCAAGGTTTATTCCCAAGATTTTATCCATATATGCATTCAAGCGCTGCATCTCCTCGGGCGTAAGGATGTCGGCAAGAGACTTGCCATCGGGCAGTGTCATTGCTTGCTTGACCTTTTCCATACTTTCCTTGCTCTCCATCTCCTTGTTCACGACCTCGCCACACACAACCTCCACCGCCGCGAGTGTTGCATTGATACCCGGAATAGAATCGACAAATGACGCCGGTGCAAGATGGTATGTACCTATTATATATGAAGGTGCATCAAGGTCACTGTGTGAAATCTTATAAAGCAACTGGGCATTGCCGGCAACCACAGCCACGAATGCCAGCAAAATGGATAAGAAGATTCTTTTCATAATTTTTGACATTTAATTTTGGCGAAGATAGTAAAAAACAACAACATAAGCATCCAAAATCGGATGCCAAACATTAAGAAAACTTAAATAGCGCAAAATATGCACCACATACAGGGAAAGTGTGTTAATTTTGACAGGTAAATTTAAAAAAAAGAGTTATGAAAAAGATAATCAACCCCTGGGCCGGACTGACAGACAAAGGATACAACTGCTTTGCCTGTGCACCGACAAACCCCTACGGACTGAAGATGGAGTTCTACGAGAATGGAGAGGATATTGTTTCACTGTGGACACCGGGCAACAACTACCAAGGGTGGCTGGACACCCTGCACGGTGGTATACAGGCAACCCTGCTTGACGAACTTGGCGGATGGATTATAGCTCGTAAATTCCAGACCTCGGGAATGACAACCAACCTGTCGGTAAAATACAAGAAGCCAATCCCCACCGGCGACGATATCAGGATTGAAATCCGTGGACGCGTGAAAGAGGTAAAACGTATGTTCGTGTTTATTGAAGCCGAGATAATATATGACGGTGAGATACGTTCAAGCGCCGAGATGACCTACTACATCTTCCCAAAAGATGTAGCCAAGAAGGATTTTATGTTCAGCGGATGCGATATTGAGGAGTAAACGCCCTGCGTTTTACTCCTCCAGGAACTTCACAAAACGCTCGAGCTGCTTTGAGAAAGAGAACAAGCCACGCGATGCATCGAGGCAGTTGCCCGAATAGGCCGAATACTCCTCGGGTGACATCTCGATGAATGCCTTGATATTCTCTTCGAGCTTCTTGTAATCGCCGAACTCCGAAACAAGACCAAAGCCACACTCCTCTACAATCCTTGCGCCCTCGCCGTTACCACTGAAAAGGATTGGGATACCGGCCGGCAACAAGTCAAATATCTTTGAAGGCACTGCACCGTGAATGGCTGCAGCAAGAGGAATGATGGAGAGGTCGTACTTCTTGAGTTCCTCGTTTATCTGCTGCTTTGAGACATATCCGTGATAGAAGATATTCTTGTCACCGGATTTTATATACTCTTGAATCTCGGCCAACTGGTTTCCACCGCCATACAGGTGCATCTCAACTCCAAGACTCTTGAAATCTATTGCTTTGAGCAACGAGAACACATCCTGGGCAACACCAAAAAGACCTGCATAGACCACTTTCAACTGCTTGTTCCTTTGCTTTGCTACAGCGACGGTATTTTCTGTAGGCTGCAAATTGCGGTAGAGGAATGTGTGCTTGCCCGGGAACATTGACTCAACGTGGGCAACAATCTCACCTGATTGCCCCATCACAGAGTTGGCATTCCGGTAGATGAACCTCTCCAATGAACTCAAGAATTTGAACGACGAGCTGCCCTCGCGCACAAAGCCCAACTCAACAGCCGAGCCCGGCCAGAGGTCTGATATATTAAGAACGACATTCTTGCCGAAAACTTTCTTGAACAAAGCAACAGCCGACGCTGCAACCAGAAGTGGAGGTGACTGGATAATCACGCGGTCGTAACTCTTTATCAACTTGCGTTTAAAGGCAAAGGCCCACATAGCCGCAGCATAGGCAGTCATTGCAAGCACACGCTTGAAAGGGTTCTTTGACACGGTGGCATAAGTCCAATAACGATAGACATTAATGCCGTCAATCTGCTCTTTCATTGAAAAATGGCCACGATAGCCATCGAAAATCTTGCCCTTTGGATAGTTGGGCAGACAAGTGAGAATGTCAACATCGACACCTGATGATTTCAAACCCTTTGCAAGATTTGTTATACGGCTTGGAGCTGCGCCCAACTCCGGCTCATAATAGAAAGAAACGATAAGAACCTTCACTGCTATATGCTTTTTATAAAATCTGTTTAAATATACAGTCTCAAAAAGACCGCAAACCAAATGATTTACAAAGTTAAGAACAATGTTGAAATAAAAAAATAAAATGACATAATTTGTGAATACATTTTTTTATAGTACCTTTGCAAACATAATATGGTGAAGAATAAACGTTTATGCACTTTGCAATAATGCTGATATTCCCAATTTTGCTGTTTGTTCTGCCGGTGCAGGCACAAAAATGCGAGTGGGATAATATCAAATACAAAATAGAGGCAGGAGCCTTTGCATCAAAGGGAGAACATTCTCCTTTTTGGTTGGTCAGCAACAGACACGGTTTGTCTTCACTTGAAAACAGCAATGCCAGCCTAAGTATCTCATTATTCCGTGACTTCAAAAAAAAAAATGGACTTGACTGGAGCTACGGCATTGAACTCGCCGGCGCATTAAATCATTCATCACCATTTTATATACAACAACTTTATGCCGATATGAAGTTCAACAATCTGGTGCTAAGCATTGGCAGCAAGGAGCGCTACTCTGAAGGGAAACACCCTACTCTCAGCGGTGGCGGACTCACTTTCTCACAAAACGCACGTCCCATTCCGCAAGTTCGGTTCGGCATTGATGAATACACTACAGCACGCTGGCTTTTCAACGAATGGGTACATATAAAAGCAAGTTTTAGCTACGGAAGACTGACCGATGACTATTTTCAACGGTTTTATATGAGAAATGCCCCCATCGGTAGCAGATTTGTTGACAAAGTGCATATTCACGACAAGAGAATATTCCTAAAAATCGAAAAAGAGAACAAAATCCCATTCTCGATAGAAATGGGATTAGAGATGTGCACACAATTCGGTGGACGCGTTTGGGAAAAAAAAACGAATGGAGATAATATTATATACACGCTTCCACAATCGTTTTTACAACATCTGAAAGTCTTTGTACCCCTTGCAGGTGGCAGTGAATCTCCCAAAATGGACCAGACAAATGTAGATGGCAATGTACTTGGCAGCCTGCACCTTGCCGTGAACTACAAAACCAATAGATGGAAGTTCAAGGTGTATTATGAACATTACTACGAGGACCACTCTGGAATGTTAGGCTTCGACTATCATTACAACCGCAAAGGAAAGAAAACATTGGTAACATACCTCCCTTGGCGAGATGGACTTTATGGCATAGAGATTACAGTTCCAAAGAACAGGGTTATAAAAACCTTTTTGTATGAATTCATAAACACAAGAAACCAAAGCGGCCCAATCTTGCAGAACCCGGTGGGAGATATGACTGGACAGGCCGGTGGAAAAGACTGGTACTATAACCATAGTTATTATCAGTCTTGGCAGCATTGGGGAATGGCGATATGCAATCCACATATCTTATCACCACTCTACAACAAACAGCCTAACATGACAATGCCATATTCTCGCATACATTCACACCACATAGGCTTTGACGGAACACCTAGCAAATCCATAAGCTACCGCATATTGGCTTCGTGTACAAAGCATTGGGGCACATACGAAGACCCATTACCAACGCCACTCACTCAACTGAACTTAATGGGCGAGATAAACTTTACGCCACAAAAATTGCAGAAGTGGAAATTTACCGGTGCTATTGCATACGACCACAGCAGACTAATTGGGAACAATTTTGGAGGAATGATTACAATCATCAAAGAGGGATGGTTAAACAACAAATAAGCACTGTATATATGAAAAGCCTAAGACACAAACTATTAATACTACTAATTGCGGCCCTCATCACATCGTCGTGCGAGAGCTATCTCATCAATGGCAACCTTGATGGTTTTTGGCAAGTAACAAGCATTGAGAACAAACAAATAGAAGACACCACTTATTGTAATGGAGATATTTATTACTCTTTCCAAAGAGAACTGGTATTAGTATCATATGTTTCGCCCAACATTCCGGCAGGTCAAATAAAGGAGAACTATATTGCCTATTTCACTCACGACAACGACTCCATTGCAATGACTGACTTCAGGAGATATTTGGACAGCGAGGGTACAAAAGCCACACAATCGGCTCTTGAAAAATTCGGATTATATGATACACACAATACATTTCTTATTGAAAAACTAAATAGTAAGGAACTTATATTTAATTCAGATAAGGCACGTATTATTTTCAAAAAATACTAAAGAGACTGTGCCGTAATTAAGTTTTACAGCACAATCCCTCTTTTTTCCAGCCTCATAAAATCCAATCTTTTCAGGCAGGTGTTTTTGCAATTTTCCCAAGATAGCGTTTATCCAGAGATAAAAGCGTAACAACACAAATCAGCTATTTTCTGCCGCTTACCCACTTTCAGCCTTTTACCTCCCTACTCTCTTTACACATTTCATACTACTGTGCTACAGATATCACGCCCATCTTTAGCACTCAACATAATTCTGTTGTTTCTATTCCAGTCTTAATTACTTTTGCAGGCATTCCTACAACAACACAATTATCGGGAACATCATTCAAAACAACTGCGCCAGCACCTATCACCACGTTATTCCCGACCTTTACAGGCCCTAGGATTTTAGCACCGGTGCCGATATATACATTGTCACCAATGATTGGAACATCATAATGTTTAGATCTTCCACCTATGGTCACACAGGTTCCTATCACACAATTTTTACCAATTCTTGCACGACTATGGACAACAACAGCTATACCATAGTAGCCAAACTTAGTACCTTTACCAATAGTACAACTTGCAGGTACAGAACAGTTAAAGAGCATATACTGCAATAAGTAAATAAATTTTGGCAAAACAGGAATCTTATGCTGCCACAGCCAATGAGCTAAACGATACCAATGAATCAACATTTTTTTTATTTTTAATTTATACAAATCAAATAGTGCAGTCTTATCACTTCAGTTTTTTTCCCAAACAGCCTGCAAGAGTTCCCAAACTGTTGAAATTCCATACTCCTTGCAGACACGCTCCTTTGAGCAGAGCGAAAAAGTGCTTTTACGTTCCTCATCATCAAGAAGTCTCTCTATAGCCATTTTAACAGCCTTGTAATCTTGTGGATGAATGACATCTCCACACTTTCCATTATCAAGCATTTCTGGTATTGCGCCTACACCGCTTGCTATTATAGGAGTACCACACGCCATAGCCTCAAGAATCACATTTGGGAAGCCCTCTGTATATGAAGGAAACACAAAAATATCACAAGAAAGCATCTCCTGCAACACGTCATTATGCCCACACTCTCCTAACAGATGCATCCATTCCTCACTCTTTGAAGATGCAATGGCAAGCAAATCTTTCTTCACAAGATCCTCAACACGACCTATCAGGCGCAATTCTATCCCATCAATCCCAGCACAAGCTTGCACAAGCTCATAAACGCCCTTGCTTGGCAGTATATGACCAACAAAAAGAATCCTCCGCTCTACCCTGGCAATATTATCAGCCATCGCATCTATACTGCGTACTAAATCCTCAGAAAGTGGATTAGGAACCTTATACACATTCTTGAAGCCATTTGAAACAAGAACTCTGTACGAATCATCATCAAGAACAACTACAGCATTTGCCTCTGCGACAGCAGCCTTTAACACCCTCCATTTCCATCCTCCATTAGCCGCAATTCTTGGGATACGTCCACAATGGAAATGCAAGACACCGGCAATACCATTCTTTCGCGCCATACGCATTACAAAATAGTCACGTATGATACTCATAAGAGCGCTCGAACATAGATGAAGCACATCAAAATGCTCCTGCTTTATACGTCTACGTGTCTTCCACATCAAACCCAAATAGTCTTTTGCGCCCTTATATATCCTTACAATTCTGCTCAGGCCTTCGTGAACATATATTGAACGGTTATATGGCAGTATCTCCACTTCGATATCACTTTTTATAGACCTATGATAATCCATTAGATGTTTTGCCCACACGGCTATTCCACCGGCATTTTCCTTGATTACCGACTCATAAGGTGAGCACAATAGTATTTTCATAATTATTCGTTGTTTTGAGGTAAAATTTCTGTCGTCAATTTTTCATTAAAGGACACCAATATGCGCATCGTAGGTTGCAGTATGTTATATGAACATGCAACCTCCACCGGCTCAGTAATAACCGACACGGCGCCATCGAACGATAATGTTCCTAACGACGTGACAACACTCTCCTCATCGGCAGAAATAATACTCACATCGGGAGCCAAATGGAATGTCGCAACAAGTTCCGGAGCAGATTTCCCACACAAAACCTCGTCAATAATAACAAAGGAATCTTTCTTTGCTGTAAAAGTACGTAGCAGAGCCACCGACAGCGAGGAGTATCCATTATGAGATGCACGAACGTAACCATCGCCCTCGTCAAGAATGTTCACTGTTGCACGCTGAGCACAACGGAAACCACCCCACACGCGGCTACTGTTCAATCCAGCAACCGTAACCGTGTTGTGCGCCTTTGTCGAGCGTTCATAATCTCTACGCGCTCCGGCTGTATATGTCGATGTTCCTGTATCCACTATAAACTGTTTTCCGGAAACATTCATTACAAAAGTAAAGGTATCGGCGTGACTGTGCCCAAGATTATATGATGGGCCCAATGCGGCAACGTCGGCAAAGACATCATATCCGTCACCCGAGAGTTTTCGATAACCACTCTCACCAAGAGGCGTAGCACTCCATTCGATGCCCAAAGACTCTGCATACGCAAACAGTTCGTCGGGCAATGGGGCTATACCGGTGGCCGAGTCGTTTAGCAGTGGGATATTTGCATCATCCATAACCGCAGTAGCAAGCCAACCCAACATTGCAACAGCCTTATTGTGCACAAAATGGAACAATTCATCATTCTTATACTTGTCGATGATATTATAGCAGTCGAGTAGACGCTCAAGTATTATGCAATGATACATCGGGCTCAATTCATAATGTGCGCCGTCTGATAAAATCTGTTCCTTCAGTTGTGAGTATAGAATTTTCTCTGCAGCCTTAAAAAAATCCCTATCATTGAAATAATAGGATGCAAACAACAATGAAAAACCATTCTCAAGATAATGGTTCGCCATCAAATGCTTTTCGGTACTTTCAAGCAGAATTCGATATTGAGAATATAGGGCTGTATCCAAACGCTTGATTTGTTCATTGCTGAGTTCATCATAGTGCTTAGACACAAACTTTATCCAGTTCATACCGCGCAATGATATTGGATACGGGTCACATACAATACTGTTGTCAGGGATTGAAACTATGTAACGTTCTATCCAGGAAAAGCCATCTTCGGCAGTCATTGATGGCTGCAGAAGAAAATCCATATAATTCAGATTATATCTCCATAAATCACCATTTGAACGGCTATCCCACGCACCGCAGAACTCGTCTTGAATATTCAAAAAGCAAAATTTATTCTCACCAATCCAAGATACAGGCTTCTCTATCCACTCCACCACGGGTTCCAAACGATGTCCCTGTGCATAGCATTGGAATGAGGGTTTACGCCCGACAAGACGGCGACAGATTGCCCTTATCTTATAGTAAGCCCTATAATAAAACTGCACGGGCCTAAGATAGCGGAGTGTATGATACAATCTCAAGATATCCACAACTTTCACTATTTATCAAAATAATCATTATCTATCATCAAAGCACGGAAATCATCCTTGCTTACCCCATATTTCGTACGCGCCTCTCTCAAAAGCCTCCTGAGCATTTTCCACGAAGTGCCTATAGAGTGGTTCACACCATAGAAAGTTCGGAAACAGTTAGGTATATACAGCATTTGTACAAAACAGTATTCAAGGGATGACATATACATTCTCAATGTTATAAACCTGTTGAGATAGTACATATAGAACTTGCCAACATTTGCAATGCCCTTCATTTTGTTGCGGGAACGCCCTACCTTATGATATATTTTAGAAGCCGGGACACAAGCCATCTTGATACCGTTCTTCCTCATACGCATTGAAAACTCAAAGTCCTCTTCGCCAAAGAAATAGCGGTCTGTAAAGATATGTCCGTCCTTGTCAAGCAGTTCTGGAACAAAAAACAGGGCACAACCGGATATTGATGTTATTGGCATATACTCAACGCTATCAAGCAAGCTACTCTTTTTGTTTGCATATCCAAAATCGCGTTTTCCCAAAAATATCTTAGCACCACTCTCCCATATAATATCCTTCTCACTGAAAAAGTTTATACGCGGTGTTATAGCCTTGTATTGAGGATTTGCAGAAGAGAACTCCACAAGATGTACAAGAAAATCAGGTTCCACTTCCGTATCATTATTAAGCAGCATATAACTACTTGGAGAGAAAGAAGAAGCAAACTCTATTGCCTTATTATTGCCGATTGCAAAACCATAATTATCATCAAATGACAACAGATGTACCTTGTGCACACCTTCATACTCATTTATGTATTCCGATATACGTTGCACAGAGTTATCACTTGAAGCATTATCTGCTACTACCACAAAAAAATCGCCTTCTGCTGCCTGCAAAGAAGCAAGACAAGCTATGGTGTCATCAGCACCATTCCAATTCACAAGTATTATTGCTGTCATTTTATTTTCTTTTTATTTAACAGACCATAAAGACATATCACCATAAGCAAAGCCTCTGATGCAGCCAATGATATAGCACCGGCATAAGCCCCACAACGACCTACTAAGGCAAGGGTGATAAGACAACTTACAACTCCCGTTATAAGCACCGAACGGAAGAAGTAGTTCTGACGTCCGATATTCACAAGCCCAACTATGCCAGCTATATAATTGACCTCTCCGAATATTATCACAAGCGACATAATACGTATGAGCGGAATACACGCCGTAAATTCCTTTCCGCAGAGAATGTCGGAAATCCAAGGTGCAAATATGTACACAAAAAGCGCTGCGACAAAGGCAAAACCTACAAAAGGTAGCATAACCTTCTTCATCAACGCCACATTCTCGGCAACGCTCTTGTTCTTGAAGCGCAAAGACACGTGAGGAAAAAGAGCCTGTGCCGCAGGCAGTATAACAGACTGAAAGCCGTGAATAACCTTTTCCGCGGCCGAGAAGAGCCCGACAGCTTCATTTGAGGCAAAATGTTTTAGAATTATCACGTGCGCATTACGATAAAGATTCATACCAAAAGTTGAACCGAACATAGCTCCACCATCCTTGAATTGGGCAATCATATCACTCATTTGAGGAAATGCCAAACGCACATTGAACTGTCTGCGGGCAAGTACAAGACTCAAAATACCAGCCAACAAATATCCGCAAGAATTCAACAGAATGAGCAAGTAGAAATCATCGACACTGCGCACAACAAAGAACACCAAAATTGTAAAAAGAATCTTTGAAGTAGAATTCACAAGTGTCATATACTTCATCTTCTCCATACCTTGGAAAAGCCACACAGGGTTCATAATATCCCCAAGTATCATACCTGTTCCCCAAAGAAACATCTTATAAGCGATACGTTCTTCAAACACCCAATTTGAACAAACGACAACAGCAGCCACAAGAACCAGAGCGATAATGGTTTTACACCCTATCACCGCATTGTATATTCTTGTTACAGCCGCATTGTCATCGCGTTGTTGCGACACCTGTTTGGTTGCAGAATAGTTAAATCCGTAAGTACTGAACAGAATAATATACTGCACCACCATAAAGACATAGGAGTATATTCCATAGTTCGCCTTTCCTACAATACCTAGTATATATGGCAATGTAACAAGTTGCAGCACGATATTCACCGCATTCAGCACAGATAATGAGAAAAAGTTCTCTATAACCTTTTTATATTTGCCAACTTTCATAATCAAACAAAATCACTAGAACACAAAAGACACCTCGCGATAATTCTCTATGAACTTCTCGCGCTGTTCGTCTATTTTAGGATTTAAAACCGAGTAATATGGTGAATAAATTATATTAAAACGTGTATTGGGATAATATTCCGACATATCGCGCAAATAGTAATATCCATAATTGAACGAGAGAATCACTAAAGATGCATACATAACCATCATCGAAACTTGTACATTCTTCAACTCCATTGAATTTATAAAATAGTAAATAGTATGGACAATAAAAACAATCACAAAAGGAGCAAAGTAGTTTACGAGTCTTTCAAAACCTGCAAATCCCATAGACATAGCATAGGCAAAGACAACTCCCATTACAATTGGAGTAAACTTGTCGGGATACAAATCGGGATATCTTGACCTTATGAATGTAAAGCCCAAGACCGGCAAAAACTTCAGCATTTGGACCATTAAGCCGGCAAACGAAGTTTGAATATCAATATACTTTTCAACCAACTCACCCAAGTTCTCGTCAACAGGCAAAATAGAGACTATCAGCGATGCCACATTGATGATATTCAGCACAACGAGTACTGCAGCCATAAACACGAGTTGCAACATCCAAGACGGCTTCTTTAAAAAAATGAGAAGCAAGGGAAAGACCAACATCACGGCTGCTGAATAGTGGATTTGGATAGCGAAGACAGACGCCAAAATATATTTAATCCATTTCTTTTCAATGAGCCATTCCGTAGCCAGCATAAGAATACAGATACACAGTATCTCACGCATAATCTCCATATTGAAATAGCAATAATACCCTACATAATATAACAATATTGCAGAGAAGTAGTATTGTGGAGAATATTTTCTAAAAAAATGAAAGAATGTACTGTTGACGATTACAGCCTGGATAATTTGTAGCACCCAAAACTCTTCATTTATACTTTTCGCTACAGATGTGTATATATACCATAATGGATTATACAGAGCTTCTTCAAAATCAAAATACTTGAGTTCATCCATTGCCGGCCATTCATTGTACATTGACATATACATCAACGTGTCGCCACCAACCCTATAACGCAAGCCAGCAAGCAGAATAAGCACTACCAAATTCAAGTAATACCATTTGTCCTCACCACCGGTCTTGGCCATCCAATCATACTTGATAACCGGTATTAAAAGCAATATAAAAACCAACAGGTATATCATTACTCGCTCCTTCTCATCATTTTATGCAATGCCGAACGAACAGTATCCTTCATCAAAACGTATGCAACAGCAAATACAACACCAAGGAAAATAAAGAGAGCGATTTGCATTGCCTTGCCCATAGACGACGCCAACACAGAAATTGCTGCTGGCTTCAATGTTACAAAAACTGGGGTTTTCTCTTGCACTTTTGCTTTTGCCAACATAAGCTGCTGCGCCCATTGTGCATACAAAGTTGTTTTCAGTTCTTTATCAGCCTCAAGACGTTCTTTCTCAATTATGACAAATTCATTTATGATATTCTTGTTATGACTAATAAAATCGGCATAACGTTCCTGTATAACCTCAAGTGAATCCTTTGCTTCAAGATACATTCTTTCAATGTATTCACAATCATTCAATGCTTTTTTCGTTCTATACAGCGTAACCTCCTGTTGCAAACGGTTCATAATTGTATCAGCCATAGCTGCAGCAACACGTGGGTCTCTGTCCTTAAAGGAGAGAGTTACAACATCGGTCTTCTTATCTACGAAAATACCTATTGCCGAGTTCAAGTTCTTCACCATCTTCATCTGCGACCTAGAAAGCATATATGGGTTGAATTTTGATGTCGAAGGCTCTGCAGACGCTGAATCAAAAAGGGATACAAGCCACCCTATAGCTTTAGTAGGCATTGCTTTTACGTCATCGAGCCAGGTCTTCTTGGTATAGTGTAATAAATAATCATAATATGTAGTATCAACCGTTTTATCGATATTTTCCACTCTCACATCGAACAAAGAACAAAGGAAAGGCAGTGAGCTTACAATATCGGGATAAAGCATTGGATAAATAGCATCGCCGCCTTCACCCATACCTAAGTCGACACCTGCAAAAGACGCTAAAGAACTCAATCCGGAAGCTGTAAAAGATGAGCCAGCAGCCTCGGGAGCTACAACAATTTCTGTCGTATAGGACTTAACTGTACTCAACGCGATGACCAATCCAAAAATCGCAAAACAACACGTTACAACGAATATGAATTTCCATTTTTCAAAAATGAGACCAAGCATACTTAATAAATCGGCCTCTTTTATCAGTTTCTTCTTATTTTCCATAACTTGTCATTAATTGTTACAACAACGCATAAACATACACAACTGTTACTTAAGCGCATTTATCAAAGCAACAATCATTGCAGAAAGGGATGCAACGCTTGTGCTTATTGATAATATTTCTGTTGTAGACATTTTTTTATTATTGTTATCCTTCCGTGGCACCACAATTTCACAACCCGGCTGAATATCTTTACTTGAAAACTTGGAAATTTTCTTTATCGCGCCGTTCATATACACCACATAGATTGCAGCTTTGTTAGCCCCTGCGGTATAACCTCCGGAATTTTTTATATAGTATTTCAATTTCTTTCCTTTACAGTAACTTACAAATATCGGCGAGCCCACTTCTCCGCTAATCTTTACAGTACCGGAATATTCAGGAACAACAATAATATCATTTTCGCGCAATTGAATATTATCTGTAGATTCTGGGCTTTCTAGCGCCTTTTCTACATCTACAGCAACAACATACCTATTGTCTAACTCAAGTTTAAGCTCCAAAATAGAATCGCGCAAAAGATAGTTTGAGTTATCATCGAGCTCCAAATGGTTCTCATACATTTTAATTTTTGACCTCTGAAGAGCTATTTTGTTTTGCTTGATTTCATCTTCGGTAGCCTTGCGATATAAACGTATACCTTTAACGTAAGCTGTGCTTTTAAAACCACCGGCTGCATTGATAAGGTCTAATAAACGATAGTTCGTACCGGTCATAGCATAGGATCCCTCGAAGTTTACACAACCTTTGATTTCTACATTCCTTACATGGTTGAATGCAGGACTCTTGCGAACATTAATTTCGTCAAATGGTTCCAAAATAAAGCCTGGAGTTCCGTCAACGACAAGACCATCCTTCAATGCAAAAGAATAGACATTTGTCATAGTGTCAGACTCTGCATATGACTTAGAATCATATACTCTGCGGAACACATCAACCTTTACCTCTGATGCATAACGCGTCAAACCGCCAGCTTGAATAACGACATCCTCAATAGTTGTATTCTCTGCATACTCATAAGCACCCGGGTTATTTACCTCACCATTAATCATAATCACTTCACGTCCACGCATCTCTGTAGCAGATGGAATTGTTATCACATCCTCTCTACGCAGTTCGATGTCAGGCGAAGTGCCATTAAGTATTCCCTCCAAATCCAAAGATATAACCTCAAGTCTGCGATCGGCCTTACGGCGATGCATCACAGCACGTGAAAGAAAAGCATCCTCATACAAACCATCAGCAGCATCAATCAAATCGAGCAACGTTCTAATTTTCCCATCCATCTGATACATTCCCGGATGAAAAACAGCTCCTCTGATTTCTACCATATTAGAGAATCGTTTTATCATTTCATCAACGAAGACAACATCGCCATCAACAAGTTTGAAATTAGAAAAATTCTCCTTCTCTATAGTGTGTACAGTATATTCACGACCACTCTTGCGTGTCACTCTCACATTCTTGGTATATGCATCCCCCATAAAACCTCCCACATAAGACATAAGAGCCGACAGTGTTTCACCGTCCTTCACCTCATATTTCATCGGACGCTTCACTCTACCCAACACCTCTACAATGGCATCGTAAGTACCTACGATAATTAGATCATTATCCTGCAGACGGATATTGCCTTTATTGTTACCGTTCATAATATAATCATAAACGTCAATCTTAGCAACCTCTTTTCCATTGCGGAACACTTTTATATCACGCAGAGTACCCATTGTGTTTATTCCTCCGGCTGTGTACAATGCATTGAAAAGAGTCGAGAATGCACTCATCGTATAAGAACCCGGAGCTACCACATCACCTACGATTTCTACTTTAACACTGCGAGTAGAAGCAAGTGAGAGTGTGATTGACGAACCACTATATGATGCCCCCAAAGTCTTTTTTACATATTCGTTGGCAGCATCAACAGTCTTTCCCGAGAGTTTTACAGGGCCAAAGCCAGTAACAACGACAAAGCCATCAGGCGAAATCTCGCCTTCGAAACTCTGCTGTGAAGCTCCCCAAACATCAATAACCACCTTATCACCGGCACCAAGGACATAGTCGGTTGGTGTCGGAATATTCATTGCTGGTTCAAAAGTCAAAAGCTTATTATTAAACAGATTACGGCCATAGACTTCGCTATTCTCGATAACAATTTCCGAATTAGCCTGCACTGGAGAATCAGATTCCACGCTTTCGTTACGTCCACGTTCAACATCCTCAACATTGGCAGACACATTGTTTTCTCTATTTCTATATTCGTTTACAACACTACGTATCTGCGAAGGTGTTGCACCTTTCCTAAGCAAGTCTTTAGCAATCGTTGCATCGTCAACACCCTTATTTTTTTCTGCTATTACCACTTCAAGAACCTGATGATCAGACAATGTCTGAGCCAAAACCATCTGAACGGAAGCCAAAAGCACTACAAAAAGAAATATTTTTTTCATCATTTTCTATCAGAATTTTTTACCTGTGACAATATTTAGCACTGTTGTTACAATTATCTTCAAATCATACCACAAAGAGCGTTTTTGCAGATAATCAAGATCCATCTCCAAACGGGTCAGCATTTTATCCAAAGTATCGGTATATCCGTTATAGATTGTCGCCAACGATGTCACACCCGGACGAATAAGAAAAAGTTTGCTGTAATTGGGGTTCACCGCCATTATCTTATCAATGAAGTACTGGCGTTCGGGTCTTGGACCGACGAAAGACATATCGCCTATAAAAACATTGAAAAGCTGAGGCAGCTCATCGAGATGATGCTCGCGCAAGAACTTGCCGACTTTTGTCAAACGCTCGTCGTTCTTCGCTGCAAGCTGTGGCTTGCCATTGCTTTCAGAGTCGGTGCACATTGTTCTGAATTTATAGATATTGAACGGTTTACCTTTGTAACCGATACGTTCCTGCTTGAAGATAACACTGCCATCGTTCTGTAATCGCAATGCGATATATACAATCAGAAAGACCGGCGAGAGAACGACAAGACCAAAAAGTGAACAAAAAAAGTCGAACAGACGTTTGATGATACGTTCTACGACATTCATTCCATCTGTAATTTCTACATTCATTGTTTTTTCACTCATAACAGATAAGATTTGTTTTCTATAATAACTTTCTTTTATACAATTTATTGTATCACCGAGAAAAAAAACCGCCCCACACCATTCAAAAAAACACAAAACGGCAATCCACTGCAAAGTTAAGAAAAAAAAACATATAACACAACACTTTAACTAAAAGCGCACAAAAGATGGTATTAGGGAAACACACACAATCATTTGACGACACGGTTATCCTTCAAAAAAAGAATTGACCGTATCTAGCATCGAGCCCGGGTAATAGAACGACAAAATCTGTTCGCAAGAGTACCCCTTCTCGCCCATCATCGCAGCTCCTATCTGGCACAGTCCCACACCGTGCCCCCAGCCGGCACCTTTGAGAACAAAACACAACTCACCCGAAACTCCTTGTTTCTTATCCACCACAAAAGCCGAGCTGTACAGGTGAGACTTTGACAGCCAGCGGCGTATCTCCAACTCCTTGCCAACAATGCGCGTTGCCTTTGAGCCTGTGATTTTCAATTTCACGATACGCCCGGATGCACCTCGCTCAAACGGTTGCAAATCTTCAATCAAGCCAAAATCTATACCGGAGCGCTCTGCAACGAGCGATGACAGTTCACTTTGTGAATATACCACTTGCCAACGATAGAAATCGTTCGTCTCGCGGTCATACCCGTTCAAAATCTGCGAAAGCACAGCTTTGTTGTCAGTAGAGCAGAAAGATGGCGGAACGCTTTCTATCCACTCTCTCGCTCCATCTTCAGTTGTAAGTTGCGGCAACGGCAACGCATCATCGCAATCCCTGAAAGCCTGCAAATATTCATAATCGACGCTCTCCCAACAAGCCGAAAAGCGCTCTGTAACACCACCGCAACACTTGCTGAAACGCGCATCACACACTTTTCCGTCATACATCAGCACTATATCACGTGTAGCCTCAACAGCCCGCGCCACATTAGGGTTCAAGGCACGAGTGACACCCTGATAACGTTGGCAATGGTCATCGGCGCAAAAATCAAAATTCAAATGGTCTTCCCTTGCATACCAATGAATTATCTCATCTTCATTTTCATAGCCAAGCACTGCATTCTCTACACGACTGCCCCTTTCGAGCTGCGCGTAGAGCCAACTGCGGGATATTATTGTGTGAGCCTTTAGGAATTCAAATGACGAGGTTGCCGACATCTCACTCGAGATTACACTTACCAAATAATCCTCTACATCAATACGGTTTATTGCACGCACCTCGCCATCTTCGACAATAAGACGCAGTTCACCTTTGAATATTTGGTCTTCTTTACGTTGCCAATGAAAGCCTATACCTATCACCACACCACGCAACATAAAACTACAATCGGGCGACTGCGGTTTGAAAGAGAGTGTGTCATAACAAGCGTCACCATAACGGAGCATCCCGGCCTCAACCGTAACACTATTCTTTTGGGGTACAAGCTTTCCGTCGAGCAGAAAATCCCCGACGAAATCAAACCTCACGCACCCTGCACGCAAAACTCCTATATCGATTTTTCTCATTGCTGCATCTTTAGCCTTTCAACAACAGCATCGGCCTCATCCTGCGACATTGCCACCTCGCGCAACAAGGCCACAGCCTCATCGGCCGTAATATTTTCAAAGTCACACTTGCGTGGAGCAACCATAAACCCCGACATATCCAAAGCGCCAGGACTAACCACGCGTTGCGACTCATCGTCGGCATAATAACAAGCCGGACGATGCTTGGCGCGAGGTAACACGATGGTAACAAAGCCATCGTTCCGGTCACAGAAGGCAATCACATTCATTCGCGGTTCAAGTTCGTTGTCAACCAACGGCATAACAGCAAGCAATCGTTCAAGCAGTCCCAACGAGCAAGATACAGTTTTAGAGACTATCATAAAGAACGGAACTACGTACCCTTTGACATTATAGATACACCCGTCACCGACATTGCACAACGGTTCTCCCAACACAACAGTAGCATTATCAATAACTCCAAGCAATGGGATGCCATCACGGCGAACAGCCTGAAGATGTGCGTGGTCGGGGGCCGAAGCGCCACATTTTGCTCCGTTATAAAAAAGCGCGAGCTCTCCCCATCTGCCTGCAAGGTTCAGCATATCGGCATACATCGGCCTCAACATTTGCGGAATATGTTTTTTTGTCGGCAAAGTAAAATGCCAGGGCAAAATGGGATAGGGATTTACCAACAACTCCAATGTACCCATTGCATCCCCGGCAATCTGCTCTGGCGGGCGGTTCTCGGCACACAAGAAACAGGGACGGGCTGCAATTGATGCCGCATCGACTTTTGCAGCCGTAGAAACCTCACGCGCCGGGTTATACTGCAAAGTAATTCCGTTTTCCAAATCACGCACACAGACAGCTCCCAGCGCCTTTACGCCTTTTGCCGCAGCAGGCCATTGTTGCAGTTGTTTTTCAAAAAAACGCACAATGTCATTGCCGGGCACACAACCCCAAGCACTCACAAGAGCTTGACGCGCAGCAAGTTCCGCACTTCGCAAAGAGTCTTTGTAGAGATTGTGTGCGTTGACCTTCTCGTGTGACAGGGCCGCATCGGAATTCCCCCCCCAACGACGGCACAGATAGAGGACATCATATATACGACCAATCTTGTATGTACGGGATATCTGCAAGCCCACGGCATAGTCCTCGCCATAGCTCACATTCGGAAATCCCACCTGGCGTATTACAGGCGTAAAGAATGCGCGTGGAGCACCAAGTCCGTTTATGCGCAAGGCGTTATTGCGCCCGTTGTCCTCACTCCACTCCTTGTGGTCTATAACACCGGGAGGTAATGTATTGAGTTCAAAATCGCATATTCTATAAGAACCTATGAGCATTGCGCATTGCTGCTCATAAAAGCCGTCGACAATGCGCTGCAAGGTATTTTCATCGCTATAAATATCATCACTGTCAAGTTGAACGGCAAAACGTCCGCAGCGGGCATCATTGACAGCAAGTTCCCAACAACCGCCTATCCCCAAATCCCTGCGCGAGGGAACAATATGCACCACCCTCTCATCATCAAAAGAGTCAATCATTTGGGGTGTCCTGTCGGCCGAATGGTTGTCAACGACCAATATATTGAAAGCAAACGCCGTCTTTTGCTTGAGTACCGAAGAAATTGCATCGGCTATGGTCATTTCACGATTAAGTACGGGGATTATCACCGAAGCCTCAACCGGAAAATCACCTGCACAAAGGTCTATTTCGTCATATTTGCAGGGTGGCAGCCACGCACCAACCTCTTTCAGATGATGTGTGCAGACCTTTTCCATCTCTATCTGCACGTTACGCTGCGCGGGGTTCACATAGTCAAACTGTTTCTCGCCACTCTTGCGCGTGTCGTCCTCATCAACCGTGTATACATATTCGCTATGGTGGTATATACATCCCAAACGCGCCATAGCCAAAGACAATTGATAAAAACCGGCATATACGTATTCGTCAAGCTCCAATTCGAGATACCTTTTCAAAGCTTCGACTCTTAAGAGTATCACAGGTCCAAAATCAAAGTCATTGCGCAAGCTACCCTGCTGCCAGTCAATTGTGGGAGCATCTGCCACATTGCCATCAATCTTTTTACGATAGTGGGAATAGCCCATAACCGCATCGGCCGGCATTGCACGCGACATCTCATCGAGCTGCACCTCATCAACCAAGACACCATCCTTGCCCACAAGAAGCAAGTAATCACCCTCGGCCTCAACAGCAACGTTCTTGAACCAAGCTGTCGATTGCAGCAAACTACCAGTCACAACTGTTTTTATATGTTTTTTCGCCATTTTTTCAATCATTTCTGCGAAAATAGTAAAAACAGTTGGATAGAGGTCACAAAATGAGATAAAATATCATTTGTTATTAAAAAGAGGTTTACATTACCGAAAAATCACTTTTTTGCATTATCTTCGCAAGGAAATAGCATTTGTTGCAAACAAAAGCCCCCACGGTGCGTTATGGAAAATAGGAAAAGGAAATTGGCAGGAATGACTTTAAGCAGCCTCACCGAAGCTGTCAAGGAGGTTGGTATGCCGGCATTCACAGCCAAGCAAATAGCCGACTGGGTATACAAGAAACGTGTTGCCACTATTGACGAGATGTCGAACATATCACTCAAAAACCGCACAAAGCTGAATGAAATGTTCGAAGTGGGATATGCAGCACCGGCCGATGCAGCCCGTTCTACAGATGGAACTGTGAAATATCTTTATAGGGTTGACAACAACCATTTTGTCGAGGCCGTGTATATCCCCGATGGCGACCGCGCCACACTGTGCGTGTCGTCACAGGTGGGTTGCAAGATGAACTGTCTGTTCTGTATGACCGGAAAGCAGAAATACACTGCAAACCTCACCACAAACGAAATTGTAAACCAGATTTTGGCGCTCCCCGAATTCGAGAAGCTCACAAACATTGTATTTATGGGAATGGGCGAGCCCTGTGACAATCTCGACAATCTGTTGCCGGCAATCGAGATATTGACTTCGGAGTATGGGCTTGGATGGAGTCCACACCGTTTGACAGTGTCATCGGTGGGAGTTCGCAAAGGATTGAAGCGTCTGCTCGACTCGGGCGACTATCACATCGCCATCAGCCTGCACCACCCCATTCCGGAGCAACGTGCCGAGATTATGCCGGCCGAAAAGGGTTTCCCAATCACAGAGATGCTTGACCTTTTGAAACAATACGATTTCAGCCATCAGCGACGACTTACATTCGAGTACATTGTTTTCAAAGGAATAAACGAAACACCTTTCTATGCCCGCAAACTGTTGCAGTTGCTGAATGGCATTGACTGCCGGATAAACCTAATACGCTACCACGCAATCCCCGGAGTTCCACTTGAAGGGGTTGACGAGAAGGGGATGACACAGTTGCGTGACTTCCTCACCGGCAACGGATTGTTCACGACTATCAGAGCATCGCGTGGCGAGGATATTTTTGCAGCCTGCGGTATGCTCTCGACACTTAAACAAGAGAAAAACAATAACAATTGACCAATATGAAAAAAGCATTTTTGTTTCTGCTATCGCTAATATTGCTCACCTCGTGCAGCAAGGAGATAAAGCGCCATTCAATAGGTTCTCCATTTGAAGTTCTTGTAGTGTGCGACGATGCACTTTGGAACACCCCGGCCGGACAGGCTCTGTCACAGGCTTTGGAGACCCCTGTTCCGGGATTGCCACAGAAGGAGGCAACATTCAAAGTCACAAGGGTGAACAATGAAGAATTGAGTTCAACTAACAAAGCATTCCGCAACATTATCCTTGTCGATGTTAGCAGCAATCACAGCAAGTGCGAGTTCCGTTTCGACAGGGACATATACGCATCGCCACAGATTGTAATGGCAATAAACGCCCCCGACAAGCATTCGTTCGGCAAATTCGTGAGCGACAACCCACAGGTTATTGTAGATTTCTTTACAGAGAAAGAGCGCGAGGCGCAAATTGCAGAGCTCAACAAAAGACACAACAAACAAGCCCTCGCCCTGATAAAGGAGAAGTTCGGATGCGAGATGAAGATTCCGTCAAGTATCAGCGGATACAAGCGCGGCAATGATTTCCTTTGGTTCTCGGATTACAACAACCCGGGCAAGGTCGAGATGCTCAGTTTCGCCGTGTACAGCTACCCCTACACATCACCCGACAACTTCACAAGAGAAAACTTCATACACAAGCGCGACTCTGTTATGATGGAGAATATCCCGGGCAGCGAGCCGGGGCAATACATCCAGACCGACGCAGAGACTGTCACAACCACCGATGCCGCATACAATGGAAAGTATATGAGTGTAGCACGCGGACTATGGTATATGAAAAATGACGATATGTTCGGCGGCGGCCCGTTCGTCTCACACTCTATCGTGGACGAGGAGAACGGCAAGGTAATAGTTGTGGAGGCATTCGTGTATGCACCCAACAAGGAGAAACGTGGTTTTATGCGCAAGCTGGAATCGGCGCTATACACTCTTAAACTCCCGGCAGACCTTGTTGCAGAAGATGCAAGTACAAAAGAAAACAAGAAATAAAAACAACCGAAATACGATATGAGCGAAAAAGGGAAAATACGAGTAGGAATCACTCAAGGCGACATCAACGGCATCGGTTACGAGATTATATTCAAGACCTTCGAGAACCCCGAGATGTTCGACATCTGCACACCTATAATTTTTGGTTCACCCAAAGCTGCAGCCTATCACCGTAAGGCGCTTGAAATGGATATACCATACAATGCCATCGAGAAAGTGACAGACGCACAGGCCGGCAAGCTGAACATTATAAACTGCAACAACGACGAACTACGCATAGAACTTGGCAGCAGCGATGCCGAAGCTGGACAAGCAGCTTTCCAGGCACTTGAGAAAGCTGTCGAGGCATACAAGAACGGCGAGATTGACGCGCTTGTAACAGCCCCAATAGACAAGAGCGCGATACAATGTGAAGAGTTCCAGTTCCCGGGACACACCGAATATCTGCAAGAGTGCAGCGATGATGGCGACAAGGCACTAATGATTTTATGCAGCAACGAGCTGCGTGTTGCCGTAGCCACATCACACCTTGCACTGCGCGATATTCCGGCAGCCATCACCCCCGAGCTGCTTGAGGAGAAAATAACAATTCTCAACGAGAGCCTTAAGAAAGACTTCAACATAGACGCACCCAAGATTGCAGTTCTCTCGCTCAACCCTCACGCCGGCGACAACGGTCTTCTGGGCAAGGAGGAGATTGAAATCATCACCCCGACAATAAGGAAGATGAACGACGGCGGCATCTTCTGTTATGGTCCATTCGCTGCCGACGGCTTTATGGGCAGTGGTAAATATGACCAATTCGATGCCATACTTGCAATGTATCACGACCAGGGGCTTGCACCGCTCAAAGCACTTGCAATGAACAGCGGTATAAATTTCACGGCAGGACTCTCCATCATACGCACATCACCGGCACACGGAGTTGCATACGACATTGCCGGACAGGGTGTCGCCGACGAAAATTCTTTCCGTCAGGCAATATATGCAGCCATCGACATAATGCGCAACCGCAAGTTCTATGCCGATGCACGCCGCAACCCACTGCGCAAGCTCTATTTTGAGAAGCGCGACGACAGCAACCGTTTGAACCTGCAACAAGCCGACCAGGATTAGTCAGTGCACACCGTTTTTTATATGAAGTTTGCAATCATAGCTGCAGGTGAGGGGGCAAGGCTCATAAAAGAGGGGGTGAACACCCCAAAACCACTCATTCCACTACAAGGCACTCCCATCATAGAGCGCCTTGTAGTGCTCTTTGCGTCACAAGGAGCAAGCAGTATAAACATAATAATTAACGAACAGCAGCCCGACACATTGCAACTGCTGAAAAGACTACAGGAGCAATACCCAATAAACATTGTGGTCAAGGATACGCAAAGTTCAATGCACAGCCTGTATGCCTTGAGCCATCTGCTGCGTGGCGAGCGGTTTTGCCTGACAACAGTAGACACCATATTCAAAGAGGAGGAGTTTGCGGAGTATATAAAGGCTTTCAAATCAGGCTCAAGCGATGCGCTTATGGCTGTTACCGAATATATTGACGATGAAAAGCCATTATACGTTGACACAGACAGCAAATTGGCAATAACAGCGTTTTCCGATACACCCACAGCATCGTCAAAATATATCTCGGGCGGAATATACGGGCTGCAAGAGAATGCCCTTGACATTTTGGAGCAATGTATCAACGGCGGCAATGAGAGAATGCGAAATTTCCAGCGCAGCCTTGTCGCCAATGGACTCAATCTAAAAGCCTACCCCTTCAAGAAAATAATAGACATAGACCACGCCGAGGATATTTCCAAAGCCGAAGAGTTCCTTACAGAATGACAAAGATTGCAGCCATAGCACGCAACCCGATAAATTCTCCGAATATGACTGTCAACGACGCAGCCCTATTGGAATGCATAATTGCCAGATTATCAGAATGTGGTGCAGATGTTGCTGTTGTTGGCGAGGAGGAAGAACTGCCTGCAGACACACAAGCTGTATGCTCGATGTCGCGCACCACAGGCACACTTGAAAGGCTAAGGAGAGCCGAAGAGCAGGGAGTTGTTGTAATAAACCCCACAACAGCTGTGAAGAACTCTTCACGTGAGTGTTTTATGACAATTCTGCACAACAACGGCATACCACAACCATCATTTTGCTTTGTCAAAGATGCAAAAGAGATAGACAATGAGCTTTTTCCTTGCTGGATAAAAAAGGCTCAAGGCTGGAGTTGTCACAAAGACGATGTCTGCTATGCAGAAAATCGGCAAGAAGCCATTGCTATCATAGAGCAACATACCAAACGGGGAACAACAGACAGCATTCAAATGCAGCATTGCCCTGGCGACCTCATAAAATTCTATGGTGTGGGCAGCAAGCTCTTTTACCATTGCTACCCGGAAAACACCAAGTTCGGCAAAGAAGAGATTAATGGAGCACCACAGCATTACAGTTTCGACACAGCCGTACTCAGAGAGATTGCACAGAAAGCTGCACGGCTCATTGGGCTGGATATTTACGGCGGTGATGCCATTGTCACCCGTGAAGGCGATATATATATAATTGACATTAATGATTTTCCCAGCTTCACAGCAATAAGAGAGATTGCTGCGCTTGAAATTGCCGGGCTGATAAAAGAGAAGACAAGATTGCAGAAATGAACGCTGAAGAGAAAAAGATGTACCTTGCATCAATAAAATCAATGGACACCGAAGAACTGCTCGATATGTGGTTCTACCGTCCATTGGGTTTCCGGTGTGCACTGTTTTTCCGCAACCGTGGCATACACCCCAATGTTATAACCGTCATATCAATATTCCTTGGAATTGCAGCAGGTGTCTGCTTTGCACAAGAGAGCCTTGGCTGGAACATTCTTGGAATGCTGCTGCTTGTATGGGCCAACATATATGACAGCACCGACGGGCAGCTTGCACGGATAACCGGACAAAAGACTCGTTGGGGACGCATTCTCGACGGTTTTGCGGGCGACTGTTGGTTCTTCTGCATATACTTTGCCATAGCAGCAAGGGAGACGTTCCAACCAATTCCCTTTGCACCGGAACACCAATGGGGGGTCATAATATGGATTATGGTATCGTTCAGCGGCTTTTGGATACACGGTTCGCAATGCCAGCTTGCCGACTACTACCGCAACATACATCTGTACTTCACAAATGAGAAGAACGGCAACGAGTTCCACAACTCGGCCGCTGTGCGCAAGGAGTACAAAGAGACCCCGTGGAGGGGGAATTTCTTTTGGAAAATATTCCTTAACGCATACATTGCATACGTTGACAACCAGGAGAGGATGACACCCCGGTTTCAAATATTCATCAAGACGGTAAACGCAAAATACGGCACAGAAATCCCCTACTCGCTCCGTAATGAATTTCGCCGGGGCAGTCTTCCGCTGATGAAGTATGCAAATATACTCACATTCAACTCACGCGCCATAATGCTTTTCATCACAATGCTTATTGGACAGATGTGGTTCTACCTGTTCTTTGAACTTGTAATACTAATGGCACTCTTCATATACACAAGGTATAGACACGAAAAGCTTTGCAAGACACTCACCCAAAAGATTGAAGACGGATATGAGTACAATTAAAGGTATCATCCTTGACTATGGCGGCACAATAGACACCAACGGCATACACTGGGGTGAAGTCATTGCCGGGCAGTATAGCCGTACAGGAATAACATTGGAACGCGAGCTGTACCGCAACGCATATATTCACGCAGAACGTTCACTGGCAAAAGCCCCAATCATTGCACCAGAAGACACGTTCCACACCCTGCTGAAAAAAAAGATTGCAATACAGTTCGAATACCTCAAAGAGCAGACAGGTGAAGGGCACTTCACGGCAGATGTTGCAGAGAGTATTGCAGATGGCTGCTACAACAAGGTAAAAGAGACGCTTGCCACAAGCCGAAGGATAATAGAAGAATTGTCAAAACAATTTCCAATTGTGCTGGTCACCAATTTCTATGGCAATATGCCTGTTGTGCTCAAAGAGTTTGAGCTTGACTGCTATTTCAGGAGTATTGTAGAATCGTCGGTAGCAGGTATTCGCAAACCCGACCCGACACTCTTTGCTATGGGCATACAGGCACTGCAATTGCCGGCGACGGAGGTTCTTGTCATAGGCGACTCGTACCGCAAGGACATATACCCGGCATCCACGCTCGGCTGTAAGACAATATGGCTGAAGAATGTTTGTTGGGAAGATGAACCTGTTGAAAAGGAAAACAGACCAACAGCTATCATAAACAGTATAGAACATCTGCCGGCAACTGTGTCAAAGATACTCTCCCGAGAACTATAATACATAAAACAATGTTTTATAATGAAACCAATTATTGTAAACCAATAAAAAAATCATTATGAAACAGAAAGTAATAATCGCAACAGTGCTTGTTATAGTATGCAATGTTGCAAAAGCACAATTTGCTCCCGAAGAATACACTGCCGTACACAGCGATAGCAGCTGGTACTTCACATTTGATTACAACACACCCAAGCCCGCATCGGGCGAAGGAATGGTGATAACCACACACCTTTGCACCCCCGACACCTGTATAAGCAGCGCCGAGAGACATATTCAAGGCAAGCGATACACCAAAAGATACATTAAAAGACACAACAGGCAACCCGTGCTGCACAAACACGGACCAAGCAGCTGCACGCTTGTCCTGCCCGAAGAGTCCATCAACGATACCATTTACGGCATAACGTATTGCGAGTACAGCGACAGGCGAGGTACAGAATTCACATACGACACATTTGAGATTAGTTTACCCGAATGTCCGCCGTTGAGCTGCCACAGAGTAAACGCCAACAAAAGCATCGCCGGCCACATAGCTGCCGAACACCCGCATATCAAAAGCATAAGATACTACACACCGCTCACAAGCAGCAATGCGCCGGAGATGAATATCACCCCGAATGTAGTACGCTACACCAGCAACAGCAGCAAACTCGACCCTCAATATCTGAACAATGCAAAATCGATAGACGAGATAATGAGCATCATTGGCGAAATAATTGAAGACAGCACAACGACTCTCGAGTCGGTGCAGATTGCCGGCTACACATCGCCCGAAGGGTATGAGGACAAAGCCACACAGCGTGGCCTCAATCGCGCAATAGCAATGCGGGACCACATCAGAAAACACCATCACCTGCCCGACTCCATTTTTGAGGTTGCCGGTGGTGGACGCAACTGGAATATCATCTACAACGATATCAAAGAGACAAAAATACCCCAAGCCGATGACTTAATAAAACAGCTAAAGGAAGAGCCCAACGAGAGCATACGGGAAAGGATGCTGAAACAATACGATAATGGCGAGCTATACAAAGAACTGCAGGCACGCCATTTCCCTGCACACAGAATAGCCTGTTGCACCGGCATATACTACAGCAACTCAACAGACAGTGCAGCAATAGCTATAAACAGGATTGTTGACGAACTTATAAATAACCCAACACCAAAATACAACAAACTGCTTGAAGAACTGAAATTATACAAGAACGACCCACGCGCAATGAACCTGGAAGGTGTTATAGAGTATCGCCGTCATCACCGCCACGCTGCAGAGCGTGCATTCGCAAAGGCTGCACGTATGGGAGATGAACAGGCGCTCACCAACCTGGAGATTATTGAATTCAACCGCGAGAAGGAGTAAGCCCCTGATATTGCAGCACTCTATTGTGAAGAGCGGCGCCGGCATATCAATTGAAAAAATATTGCAGATATAACCAAACTCCATCCATAAACTGCATACAATGTTTAAATAAGTGTAAAAACAAACAAATATTGCACAAAACATATCACATTGTGCAATAATTAAAATACCTTTGTACAAAATCAAACAAACAAAACGTACAAAATGAAAATGTTTATTTTTACACTTATCTGCGCATTGGTGGCTGTTGCATCAAATGCGCAAGACCTCAACTCAAAGGGCGACAACATTCTTGGCAACTACCTTAGCATCAAGGATGGCGGCAAAAGTAAAATCAAGATTAGCAAAGCTGCAGACGGCACATACACCGCACAGGTCTACTGGGTGGAGAGAGCATTGGACGCCAATGGCAACAAGCGCAAGGATGTGAAGAACCCGGACAAGAGCCTTCGCAATATTGACCTTGACAAGGTCGTACTTATAAAGGGACTCAAGTATGATGCAGACGACAAGGAGTGGACCGATACAAAAATCTACGACCCGGGAAGCGGTAAAATCTACAGCGTGGACATCGAGTTCAAGGATGCAAAGACACTGAAGGTCTATGGCAACATTCTGGGAATAGGCAAAACTGTCTACTGGACAAGAATTGAACAGTAAGAAACTAAACAGACAAAGCAGGAATCACTCCTGCTTTGTCTGTTTAATAACCCTACAAGGAACGCCCACCGCGACAGAGTCCGACGGTATATCACGGTTCACCAAGCTGCCGGCACCTATTGTAACATTGTTGCCGATGGTGACACCGGGAAGAACCGTAACACCGGCACCAATCCACACATTATCCCCGACAGTTATCGGGCGGGCATATTCAAGCCCCTTATTGCGCTGTTCAACATCAATCGGATGCCCTGCCGTCGTAAAGCAACAGTTAGGTGCAATAAACACATTATCACCAAAAACGACGGGGGCTGCATCGAGTATCACAAGATTATGGTTCGCATAAAAATTTTCTCCAAGAGAGAGATTGCATCCATAATCACACCAGAATGAAGGTTCTATAACAAAACTCCCCTTTGCTTTGCCAACTATGCTACGCATTACGGCTTTACGCTCCTCTACTGCCTCGTATGGCAGTGTGTTATACTTTTGGCATAACACTTTGCAAGCATTCCTCTCCGCGATGAGAGCCACGTCATTATTGGCATCATACAGTTCGCCACGCAGCATCTTTTCCCTTTCCGTGAGCATAAGAAATCAATTCACAAATACACAATCGAAATACTCGTCGAATATAGCCTTTGCTTCTTCGAGTTGCTGTGGAGTGTTCTCTTTCACCCCTTTCAGCTTGTACTCCATTCCAAGAGGCTCATATTTATGAGCACCCAAAGTGTGATAGGGCAATACCTCTACACGCTGTATCATATCATACCCCTTGAAATGCTCGCCCAAAGTGCGAATATCCTCCTCGAAGGCGCTGTAACCCTGTACCAGGACATAACGAATCCAGAATGGATGACCGTTCTCCTGCAACCATTTGGCAGTCTTCAAAGTCTGTTCGTTGCTGCGCTCGGTGAGTGTCTTGTGACGCTCGGGATTAACCTGCTTTATATCAAGCATAACAAGGTCAACGATAGACAGTAATTCCTCGACATCACTGTTCCAGATGCTGCCATTGGTGTCAAGGCAAACGTGTATACCCTGCTCGTGCAGGCGCTTTACAAGCGGAACAAGTGCCTTTGCCTGGAATGTGGGCTCACCACCGCTGAAAGTGACACCGCCGCGTTTGCCAAAGAAAGGCTTCTCATTCATTGCCATTCTCACAATATCCTCAATATCTGTCTCCTTGCTCTCGCCTTTGGGGTCAATTGTATCGGGGTTGGCACAATAGAGGCAACGGAAGTTACATCCCTGCAAGAAAACCACAAGTCGCAATCCCGGACCATCGAATGTACCCAATGACTCGTATGAATGTACTCTGATATTCATAATTATTATTTTGAAAAAATAGGCCGGCCAAAAAAGCCAGCCTATTTTCATTAGACATTATAATGTTTATTACATACGCTCGTGGAAAGAACGAGAGATAACCTCCAACTGATGCTCGCGGCTCAGACGGATGAAGTTCACAGCGTAACCAGATACACGGATTGTGAGCTGTGGGTACTTCTCGGGATGCTCCATTGCATCCATCAACATCTCGCGGTTCAATACGTTCACGTTCAAGTGGTGAGCGCCCTTTGTAAAGTAACCATCCATCAATGTAACAAGGTTCTCAACGCGTGTAGCATCGTCAACACCAAGTGACTTTGGAATGATAGAGAATGTGTTACTGATACCGTCCTGTGAGTCACGATAACGCAACTTTGCAACAGAACTCAAAGAAGCAACAGCACCGTTCTTGTCACGTCCGTGCATTGGGTTGGCACCTGGAGCGAAAGCAACGCCCTTAGCGCGACCGTCAGGAGTAGCACCGGTCTTCTTACCGTACATCACGTTAGATGTAATTGTAAGCAATGACAATGTAGGCTTAGCGTTCTTGTAGACAGGGTGCTTCTTGAGCTCCTCGCTGAAGAAGTAAACCAAGTCAACACCAAGGTGGTCAACACGGTCGTCATCGTTACCGAAGCAGGGGAACTCGTTCTCAATGTCGAATGACTCTGTCAATCCAAGCTCGTTGCGCTTAACTGTTACCTTACCATACTTGATGGCAGAGAGTGAGTCGATTGCGATTGAAAGACCGGCAACACCGTATGCAAGGTTGATAGAAGGATCGGTGTCGATGAATGCCATCTGTGCCTTCTCATAGTAGTACTTGTCGTGCATATAGTGGATGATGTTCATTGAGTCGTTGTAAACACGTGCAATCTCAACGAGCACCTTCTTGTAGTTGGCAAGAACCTCCTCGTAGTTGAGAACGTCGCCCTCAAGCACAGGGATATCCTTAACGACAACAGTACCTGTATTCTCGCAACGGCCACCGTTGATAGCAAGCAAGAGAGCCTTAGCAAGGTTACAACGCGCACCGAAGAACTGGATCTGCTTACCGACTGCCTGATAAGATACGCAGCAAGCAATACCGTAGTCATCGCACTCGCGAACCTCACGCATCAAAGTATCGTTCTCGTACTGAACTGAAGATGTGTCGATAGATACCTTTGCGCAGAACTCCTTGAAGCCCTCTGGAAGCTCGTGGCTCCAAAGCACTGTCATATTAGGCTCGGGTGAAGGACCGAGGTTGTAAAGTGTCTGCAAGAAACGGAATGAAGTCTTTGTAACCTTTGTACGACCGTCGTTGAAGCGACCGCCGATAGCCTCTGTTACCCAAGTCGGGTCACCGGCAAAGAGGTCATTGTAAGACTGCATACGCAAGTGGCGGACCATACGCAACTTGATAACGAACTGGTCGATGAGCTCCTGTGCGAAAGTCTCGTCGATGTTGCCGTTGTCAAGGTCGTACTGGATATAGATATCAAGGAATGAAGATACGTTACCGAGTGACATAGCAGCACCGTCCTGCTCCTTAACGGCAGCAAGATATGCCATATAAGTCCACTGAACAGCCTCCTGAGCGCTTGTAGCAGGACGAGAAAGGTCAAGACCATAGTACTCGCCAAGAACCTTAATCTCCTTCAAAGCCTTAATCTGCTCGGCAACCTCTTCACGAAGACGGATTGTGTGCTCTGTCATTGGGCTCACCAATCCCTTCAAATCGGCCTGCTTAGCCTCGATAAGACGGTCAAGACCATAGAGTGCAAGACGACGGTAGTCACCGATTATACGGCCACGTGCATAGTTATCGGGCAGACCGGTAAGGAAGCCCAAAGAACGATACATACGAATCTCCTCGTTGTATGCATCGAATACACCATCATTGTGAGTCTTGCGATAGTGATAGAAGATATCCTTAACCTTCTCGTCAACGGGTATACCGTTCTCGAGACAAGCTTTCTCTACAACCTTGATACCACCGAAAGGCTTGATAGCACGTTTCAGCAACTCGTCAGTCTGCAAACCGACAATAAGTTCATTCTCCTTGTCAATGTAACCGGCCTTGTGTGATGTGATAGTAGAAACAGTCTTGTTATCCAAAGCACGTACACCATTGTTTGCACGCTCCTCGGCAAGAGCCTTTACACACTCAGCCCATACCTTTTTTGTTCTTTCGGTAGGACCAACCAAGAATGAAGCGTCTCCCTCATAAGGAGTGATGTTCTCGTGAACGAAATCACCAACGTTGATTTCCTTGCTCCACAAGCCATCTTTAAAATTCAATTTCTTTTCCATAGTTTTTTATATTATATGGTTTAAAATCCTGTTCGTAATCAAGGAAAGAGCAAGCTCTCGCCCTTTTGCACCGCAAAGATAATAAATTTTGAAATAAAGCACACAAATTTTTCAGATATAATTGCAATAAAATATTAAATTATTTCATTTTTGTAATGATTTTATATTCAAACATCATATTCTTTGCTGTCTTTAGAAAAAACCGACACACCGCAATGCACAAAAAGTCTACTTCAAACCGAGCAGCATATTATAACACCGCATTGTCTTGTGCGCAAACCGCTCCATTGTAAAATGCTCAGCCCACTCCAAGCCATCAGCAACCATACGCGCCTTTACTTCGGGTTGCAGGCACCGCGCAATAGCCGCTGCTATAGCCGCCACATCAAAAGGTTCAACATAGAGCGAACCGGGACCACCGGCCTCCTCAAGACAAGAACCCGTTGCAGCCACAACAGGCAAACGAGAGTTCAACGCCTCGAGCAAAGGAATACCGAACCCCTCGTATAACGACATATAGACAAAAGCATCGGCACACTGATAAATTACAGGCAAATCAAGATAAGGCACACCGTGCAACAGATGAACCCTATGGGCAAGATTATTATCAGCAATGAATTTATCGACAAGAGAGGTATATTTTGTGCGACGGCCAACCGCCACAAGATGAACATCATCAGGCAACGACAGAAGAGCTTTTACAACAGACAGCAAATTCTTGCGCTCCTCAATAGTACCAACCGAAACAATGAATTTTTCGGGTAAAGAGTACTTCTCTTTTATCTTTACCTTCGATTCGGACGAAACCTCTTGTGCAAACAGAGGGTCACAGCCTTGATAGATAACAGAAACCTTCTCAGGAGCAACTCCATAATCCTTTACAATATCGCGCTTGGTACATTCACTGACAGCAATAATATGGTCAGCATTCAAACAAGCACGTTTGAACTTATAATCATATATCAGACGGTCGATAAAAGGATAACAAGAGGGCAAACGCCTGAATATTATATCGTGAACCGTCACAACACTTCTCACACTTGGAGCAGCACTTCTTATATTCAACGGCAGTTCATTACTCAAACCGTGAAAAACCTGCACCCCACTGTCCACAATATCTTTTGTAACACCCCACACGCGCCATAACGACTTGAACTTTCGGGCCCAGCTGCCAACAGGAAGAAACTTCTTCATTCCACCACCCGACGAAGCCAACAGAGATTCAAACTTAGGATTATTGACATCCTTTGGAACATATACACAATACTCCTCATTTGGGTAATACATCTCAAGAGCCTCAAGAGCATATCTGCTATAATTCCCCAAACCGGTAAAATTCTGCGCCGCACGCTTTCCGTCAAATCCAATTTTCATATATAATCTACGATGTAAATTTCAGCAGCCTAAAAGACCGCCACAACAGAGCAAAAATAGCATTTTTACACTCACACAGCAACCAATCACAAAAAAAATCACAAAAAAATCATTTTTTTATCATCTTTTCTTGCATAGTAAGTTTTTTTGATATAACTTTGCACCATCAAACAAGAAGAGACCACATTCTTGTTCAAAAAACAAACTTGGAGAGGTGGCAGAGTGGTCGATTGCACCGGTCTTGAAAACCGACGTACCGAGAGGTACCGGGGGTTCGAATCCCTCCCTCTCCGCAGCAAAGGGTGTAAATCAAGTAGTTACGAGATTTACACCCTTTTTTACACCCAAAAATCGAGGTTGGGTGTATTTTTTTTTGAATTTTTAAGATAAATGCTGGCGAAAAAAGAAGAATATGCCTCTTTCTCTTTTCGTCAGCATCTTTTTT
>JAFYWV010000043.1 GCA_017546505.1 Bacteroidaceae bacterium | reverse complement strand
TTCAAGGGCACCGCTCATATCAGCAAGGCTTGTTCCGTCGATGGCACGACCGAGAATTGTGTTCTTTACAACTGTGTATTCAACACCTGCTTCACGGAGCTCTTTACGAAGTTTTGTATCATCTTCAACGCTGATACCTTTGTAATCTACAACAACACCTGCGATTGAAGAATCGAGTCTTTCTTTAAGAGCAGCCACCTGCTGTTTCTTTAATTCTAAAACCTTCTCGCTTGGCAAACGATTCACCTCCTATTAAATTTATAAATGCGCTTGCAAGGGAGAAAAAATATGCCTCTTCTGCAAAGACAGAAAAGGCATAGAAACATTTTAAGTAAATGCTAATATCCTCGGTAGGCAGTTAAAACTTTATGCACAATGCACCTACTGTCTTTGGCAAGCTTGAATATTTTAACACACCCATAAGGGTTTGTCAATAGTTAAATTATTCAGCAACTACTGTTACTGCAAATTTGTTAGGATTGATTTTTACACCAGGACCCATTGTTGAAGCAACTGCAACTGACTTAATGTACTGGCCTTTTGTTGCTGCTGGCTTTGCTTTAACGATTGCTTCCATAAGTGTATCAAGGTTTTCCTTGAGTTTTTCAGTGCCGAATGATACTTTACCGATTGGGCAGTGAATAATGTTTGTTTTGTCAAGACGGTACTCAATTTTACCTGCCTTAGCTTCTGTAACAGCCTTAGCAACGTCAGGAGTAACTGTACCTGCCTTAGGGCTTGGCATAAGACCACGAGGACCGAGAACCTTACCAAGACGACCAACAAGACCCATCATATCAGGGCTTGCGATACATACGTCAAAGTCCATGAAGCCGCCCTGGATTTTTTCCATAAGGTCTTCTGCACCAACGAATTCAGCACCTGCTGCAAGAGCTGCATCAACTTTGTCGCCTTTTGCGAAAACAGCAACTCTAACATCTTTACCTGTACCGTTAGGAAGAACTACAGCGCCTCTAACCTGCTGGTCTGCGTGACGTGAGTCAACACCAAGGCGAACGTGAAGTTCAACTGTTTCATCAAATTTTGCAGTTGCACCTTTTACTGTAATGTCAAGTGCTTCTGCAGTATCATAAAGTTTTGTTCTGTCGATAAGCTTTGCGCTTTCAACATATTTCTTTCCGTGTTTCATAAATTAATTCCTCCAAAAAAGTGGTTAATCGGATTCTGATTTTTCCTCCCACAAGGAGAATCAGTCTTCTACAGTAACGCCCATGCTACGTGCAGTACCAGCAATCATGCTCATTGCTGTTTCAACTGTTGCTGCATTAAGGTCAGGCATTTTCTGTTCAGCGATTTTTCTAATCTGTTCTTTTGTGATTTTTGCTACCTTTGTTCTGTTAGGAACGCCAGAACCACTCTCAATTCCGCAAGCTTTCTTAATAAGAACTGCTGCAGGTGGAGTCTTAGTTACGAATGTGAATGTACGGTCTGCATAAACTGTAATAACAACAGGGATGATAAGACCCATATCATTCTTTGTACGTTCATTGAATTCTTTTGTGAACGCCATAATGTTAACACCGTGCTGACCAAGAGCTGGACCAACAGGTGGTGCTGGTGTTGCTTTACCAGCAGGAATCTGAAGCTTAATGAAGCCTACTACTTTTTGAGCCATTTTTAGCACCTCCAAAATTCGTGGTATGGCGGAACAGACAGCTCTTCTGCTCCTCCCACGACGCTTTGACAAAAGCGTCATAAAAAGCGTATTTTACGCTAATTACCAAATTAATAAATTATTAATCCTCAACCTTTGTAACCTGGTCGAGTTCAAGGTCAACTGGAGTTTCACGACCGAGCATTGAAATAACAACACAAACTGAGTTGTTATCAACATCAAGCTCACGAACAACACCGATAACGCCTTCAAATGCGCCATCG
>JAFYWV010000005.1 GCA_017546505.1 Bacteroidaceae bacterium | reverse complement strand
CAACCCCTTACCGCTATGTTCTCCGAGGATAAGGTTACTGAAATTTTCTGTTTGGCAGATGAATTCTGCAAGTTTTTTGATGAGCAGCAAGAAAAATCAATGCCAGAAGCTCCAGTTGATGGCAAGCGCCACCGACGCAAGACCAATCGTATGAGCGATGCCAAGATAATCGTAATCCTCATACACTTCCATTCTGGAGGGTTCCGCTGTTTCAAGCATTACTATCTGCACTACATCTGTAAGCATTGCAAGCATCTGTTTCCCAAAACAATCTCATATAACCGTTTTGTTGAACTTGAAAAAGAGGTGCTGTTGCAGATGACGGTTTTTATCAAACAGGTATTGCTTGGAGAGTGTAATGGAATAAGCTTTGTGGATAGCACGCCTTTGCGTGTATGCCGCAACCAACGTATTCTCATCCACAGAACCTTTGAAGGAGTTGCAAGCCGTGGCAAATGTTCTATGGGTTGGTTCTTTGGGTTCAAACTGCACCTGATAATCAACGACAAAGGCGAAATATTGAATTTTGTTTTTACAACAGGCGGTGTTGATGACAGAGAACCATTGAAAGTGACGCGGAATTTATCAACGACGGGCAACTTCCTTTGTTCTAAAATTATATCGAACTCACGTTAAATTTAAGCAATAATATAGATGTTGACCCAAAATGTTATTTTTCGAGCAAACTCTCAACAGCGCACCCGTGCACAGTCAAAGAATCTATACTGCAGCAAACGGGATGTCTCCGCTACGGTCGATATGACATCTTCACGTTTTTTTCAGAATGTGGGTCTACTGCTATATTATTACCTCAATTTAACATTCCTGCAATGAACACTAAATTTAAAATCGTGTTATTTGTAGAAAAACACTTATCTGCAACAAGTTTATGAAAGCAACAGGATTCATTGCAGCGGCATTGCTGCTTTTCACAGGCATAGGCGCTCAAGCGCAGGAGATGGAAAATGAGCCAAAGGGAAAGGCCATAGTACAGATATACACAAATTTCCACAGCGGGTTCGGCGTGGTGAATGACGACCGTGGCTTTGAGCTCGACCGCAGCTACTTGGGATATGAATACTCCTTTGGCAAAGGAGTGATTGTAAAGGGTGTGATGGACATCGGGCAGTCAAACAGTGTCGAGGATTACCAACACATTGCCTACATAAAGAATGCACTTATCAAATGGGAAATCGGGCGTTTTACGTTGCAGGGTGGTATGATAGGAACAACACAATTCAACTACCAGGAGAGATTCTGGGGCTATCGTTACATCTACAAATCATTCCAGGACCAATATAAATTCGGCAGCAGTGCCGACCTGGGAATATCTGCATCCTACCGCATAGCCAAATGGATTGAGGCCGATGTTATAATAGCAAATGGCGAAGGATACAAGCTGGTACAGGTCGATAACGGGTTGCTTTACGGTGTAGGAACTACCATCAAGCCATTCAAAGGTATGTCGATACGCCTTTATGCAAGCCTCAACGAGGGAACAAAGGGAGAAAAGGATATTGTAAACTATGCAATGTTCGCAGGCTACAAGCACAAGTACTTTTCACTCGGTGTGGAGTATAACATTATGCGCAACAACCGCCGCATAGAGGGGCAGAACCTCTATGGATTCTCAATGTACGCATCGGGCAGCATCAACCGTTGGCTCGACCTCTATGCCCGTGCCGACGGACTGATGTCGAGCGACGATTGGAACAAGGCAAAAGACGATGTTGCCATCATTGCAGGCGCACAGTTCAAACTTGGCAAATATGTAAAGATTGCGCCTAACTTCAGGATGAGCATCCCAAGCGCCGAAGGAGAGGAGAACCGATACTACGCATACATCAGTTGCTGTTTCGGGCTATAGTTCTCGGTATTTGACAGAAGGACAAAAGGAGTTTGACTACACTCTTGTGGGTTTCTTCGCCTGCAGATGCCACATATCGTGCCCCAGGAACGTTGTGGCATTCACGCGTTCAAAGCCGAGCGATTTATAGAGTTCCTCGGCACGTGGATTTTCAAAATCAACTATCAGCCCCACCCTTTCGTGCCCGGCGGCAAAGGCACTGTCGCGGGCAGCAGAGAGCAACGCGCCACCCACTCCACGTCCACGCCACTGCGGCAACACTGCAATCGAATCAATATAGAACTCTCCTGACGCAGTCTCATCCTCAACGGTGGGCACATTGCCGAACTTCTCAATCATAAGTTCATAGAGCGGCTTGCGCAGCTCCTCAAGCCTTGCTCCATCGTAGCCGATTATGGCTCCAACAACTTCGCCGTCAACCTCGGCCACCAATGCATTGCGGTAACTGTACTGCGACACCTCGCGCGCCGCAAGTTCTGCAAATATCGATGCCAACGGATGCGTATCGTCATAGTGCAGCGCCATAAGCACCACCTTGCCCACCAACGGAGCATCGGCAGCCACCGCCTCGCGGATTTTTATATTTTCTGTTTTCATACAATCCCCAATATTTTTCTCACTCTAACAACGGCAGTATCTCTTTTTCAAAAATATCCTTTGCAATAATGCGATAATGTGGTGCGTAATGTTCGTTATAGAGTCGGCTGTGGTGTACGGCATAGTGCCCCGCCACAAGCATCTCTTTTATTGCAACAACATCGGTTTCGTAATTTGGAAGAGAAAGCCCCATTGCAGCAACAATACCTTCAATCATTTCCCACTCCCTACTCCAAGCATCAACCTCGGACGGTAGCACAGCACGAACACTGCGCAGGAATGCCGACAGAAAGTCATCGAACTGCACCTTACCACTTGCAATGGCAGCAAGCGACACGCGATAATAGTTGCTGTTACAGCCTGTCGGTTCGTACAACGGCACGTCCAGCAACTCAACCTTATTGAGTTCACCACGCAACCACGTCGCGGCTTGCGTGCTGTCAAGCACGATATGTCCCGGGCCAAAGCGGTCCTGAAAAAAGCTCTTGTATATATCCTGCAAAGTTGATTGAGGATAAGAAGCAAGCATCCTCTCCACAGCCGAGCGTACACGGAGCGTATCAATGCACTGTGTCTGCGCCTCGGCGCAGACACAGGCAAATATCAGCAAAAATGTATATACCGAACGACGCATCACTTGTCAATGCTGCGCAGTTCATACTCCCTTGAGCCAAGACCAATGGCAGCAGCGTGCTCAAGAATATGTATTCCGTGACGTGAGTTGATGCGCTCAATGAGAGCCGCCGCATCATCACCCTCGCTCGATGGGTAGTTGAATACAAGGTCAACACAAGCCTGGTCAAGTGCTACCGGGTCTAGCGAAGCCAATATGCCGACATCGTTCATCTCCGGGTCGGCAGGATGCCCATTGCAATCGCAGTCAACAGAGAGGTTGTTCATCACGTTTATATATATCACACGACCATCGAAATATTCGTGAACAGACTGCGCAGCCGCAGCCATCGCCTCTATGAACTTATCCTGCTCGGCGGTGTGTTTCCAGATGAGTTCCTTGTCCTCTATGGCACCCGCCGAGTGGATATATGCCTTTCCGTTAGATGAAGCAATACCAATCGACTGGTTCTTGAGCACACCACCGAAGCCACCCATTGCGTGACCTTTGAAGTGAGCAAGATTAACAATCCAATCATAGTTGAGCATATTTGCACCCACAATGTTATACTTTATGTAGGTTGTATCCTGTACAGGGATTTTAACCTCGGCCTCACCGTCGAGCAGGTCTATTGGAGCTATAGCCGTGAAGCCGTGGTCCTTGAACACCTTCAAATGGCTCTCGGTCTCAAAACGCGGTCCTTTGTAAGCTGTGTTACACTCCACTATAGTACCTTTCACCTTCGCTACCAAATCCTTTATAAGTGAGGGCTGCAGAAAGTTCTTTCCACCGGGCTCGCCTGTGGATATTTTCACGGCCACTTTTCCTGTGGGAACAACACCGAGCGCATCGTACACCTTTACAAGCCCCTCGGAGGATATATCCTTTGTCATATACACGATCGGTTTTTCTGCCACGGCCTCAACAGCAGGAGTTGCCGCCTCATTCTTATCGCTCACCTTCTTGCCGCAAGCAACGCAAACCATCGCCATAGCAGCAATAAAAAATAGTTTTCTCATTTTCATATTGTGTTGTATTTTATCCGTTCACCATTGACAACACCCGCACTCGGCTTTAGCCCTTAGAGGCGTTGACCTTCGCTTCGCGACCCACGGGCGCGACTTGTATCCACCCTACCCGCGAGTTTCCACTGCTCGTGTTGTCAAAAAATCACTTTCAGTTCCAACCTTTCAGATTTCACAATTGTATCATCCGCAATGGAAATAGCGTTGCACAAGTGCAAGCATCTCATCACGGTTGTCACCAATGTCGGTTCTCAAAGTGCGGTCATCGTATGAACGCAGACGCTTTATTATACCGTCAATCATCGCAGGACTGAAGACATTGTACTCCTCGAACACCTTGCGCTGACGTTCCAGACAGTCGGCACTCGCTGCACAGCTGTCGGGCAGCTGCTCAAGCATAGCAAGTTTTGACTCATTCTCTTTTTGATGAATGTTCACGTTCACGTATGTACGCTCGGCAATCTCCAAGGCATTTTCAAGTTCAAAGCCATAACGGCAAGCCACCGCCAAACCGGCGATGAGCTGATAGAGGTCGGCCGAGCCATCGGGTGAACGCATCTCCACAGTCTGTTTCATTGATGTGTCGTAATTGCTTGCGCCTTCCAACGGATTGGCAATGCGGCACATATCGCTTTTCGCTGCCCATCCAAGCGGCACACGCACCAATACCGAGCGGTTGCGGTCACCCCAACAGATGTTTGTGGGAGCTTCCTGGTGCGGCACAAGGCGGAAATATGACGTTGGGTTAGTGTTGCCGAATGCTGTTATCGATGGAGCAAGCACCATCATTCCGGCAATGGCACGGCGCGCACTCTGCGACAGTTTGCCTTCACCGTCGAGCATAACGTTCGCACCACCGTTCATCAGTCGCATATGTACGTGCAATCCCGAACCGGCCTTTCCGGCAGTAATCTTGGGTGCAAATGTAACATCATAGCCATACTTGAAAGCCAGGTTACGTATTATCCACTTTGCAACCATCAATTGGTCGGCAGCTTCCTCGGCCGGAACAGGCAAGAACTCAATCTCGTTCTGCTCATATACCATATCATCAATGGTAAAGTTGCCCACCTCGGAGTGTCCATACTTTATCTGTCCACCGGCCTGGGCAATATAGGCCATACACTCGATGCGGAAATCGTTGAATTTTGCATACGGGGCCGACTCGTGATATCCTTTCTGGTCGGTAGCAGGATACATTCCGCTGTCCGGGGCAATCACATAATACTCCAGTTCGCCCATCGCCTGAAACTGCAGGCCAGTAACTTCATTGAACGCACGGCACGCCTTGCGCAAGGTATTCTCGGGAGAGCTCTCCAACGGCTCGCCATCCTTATTAAAATAAGAGCAGAGCATTGACAAGGTAGGAATCTCGGCAAACGGGTCGACGAAGGCTGTGCTGAAACGCGGCAACACATAGAGGTCACTGCTGCCGGCCTCAATGAACGGGAAGAGTGACGAGCCATCGACGCGCTCACCACAGGTGAGTATTGCATCAAGATATGCAGCACTGTTTATGACAAAATTCAGTGTCTTTAGCCTTCCGTCACCGGCCGGATACATAAAATTCACCATCCTGATACCATTCTCCTTAATGTAACGCACGATGTCGGCTTTTGTAAACTCTCGACAAGGCTTTCCAAGAAAAGCCACCACTCTGTTAGGGCTCATATCCAATGATGTATCCATAAGAACAAATATTTGATAATCGTAAAAAACAACAGTGTACAAACCCACTTTGTAACACCGCAAAGTTATCCATTTAATCAATAGAACAAAGTTTTAAAAGATAAAATTCATCCGTACGACAAAAAGAAGTGATACACGACAACTTTTATCCTTTACGCGAATTTATTATGTATATACCTGTCATTGCGAGCAGTGCGGCAATGGCATACTTCCAATAGAACGGCTCACCCAGACAAAGACACGATGTCACAGCGCCCACCACAGGAATCAACGAATTGAAGATTGCCACTTTACCCACGGGGTTGCAACTGAGCAATTTGTTGTAAAGAGCAAAACCAAGAGTGGAAATAGATATCAAGAGAAAGAGTATTCCCAAGCCCGCAGCAGTAATATTCGGCAAAGTTCCGCCAAGCAGCAAACCCGGCAGCATCAACAACACACCACCAATTGCAAGGCTGTAGCCTGTTGCAGCAAACACATTCGCGTGGCGACCGAGCCCACGTGTCATCAAGCCGGCAAAGGCAGAACACAACGCATTCAACATTATCATTCCGTCACCCATAAAGGTAAATCCGTTTCCCGCGCCACCGCCAATATTAAGCACCAATATGCCGATGAAGCCAATGACACAACCAATTATTTTTGTTGGCGTGAGTTTGTCACTCTTGAAGAATGCACACGCAAGCAGCACAAGCGTGAACACACCAAGCGAATTGAGGATTGCAGCCCTTGCGCCCTCACTGTGTGAGAGACCTATATAAAAACACGCATAATGTATTGTGGTATTCAGTAATGCATAAGCCGCAAGATACCCCCACCCCGCAGCTCCGTCCACACGCAGGCTCACCCTTTTTGAAAGCGCTATTGCCAGCACTATAAGCCCCGAGAGTGTGAAACGGACACCGGCAAAAAGCATTTTTCCGGCTGTCATATCCTGTGTAATTCCAAACTCGTTGAACCCCAATTTTATAAGCGGGTATGCCCAGCCCCACGCAACAGCAGCCGTGAGCGCAAAAAACACCACCCACCCCCGGCGTTGAAATATCGAGACCTTTTTATCATTCATAAATTGAATTTTTGCCCACGAAGATACAAAATAAAACTATTTAAAAAACACGATTTTCAAAAACAAAACGCCACTCTCAACTGTTATAATTCAGTAACGGTGCTATATCACCTCTGCGGCGGCGGGTAATTGTGATGTTGATAGTGCGCCGATGAACACCCGCCGCCATTTTCAGCAACACCCAACCACGCCATTCCCCAAGAAGCTGTCAGCCACACATAAACACGCCGAAGAGAAAAAAACAAGCTGTCATTTCTGCAAAAACTGACAATAGGACACTTTTTTTTTCAAAAAATAATGCATCAAGCATTGAAATTTAATTTTTTTTGTCCATATTTACGGCTGAAAAGTCAAAAAAGAGACATATTATAATGTTTATGCAATTGCTACTACCAATACAGGGCAATCAACGATAAACATAAAGACACAAGTAAAAACCGTTTTTGAACTATTATTTATGGAAGAGAGCAAAAAGAGTGGAATGATTGAGAATGACAAGGAAATTGTATTTTCACAAGCCATCAAGGCAGGCAAGCGCATCTATTATATTGATGTAAAGAAGAACCGCAAGGATGAGATGTACATTTCCATCACAGAGAGCAAAAAACTAGTTTCGGGAGAGGGTGAGAATGCAATTCTTTCGTTTGAAAAGCACAAGATATTCCTCTATCGCGAGGATTTCACAAAGTTTGCAAACAGCCTTAACGAGGCTATAAGCTACGTTGTAGCCGAACAAGGAGAATATGTGCCACGTTATCAAGAGACACCGGCTGAGCCAAAAGAAGACGAAAAGCTGAACTTGGACATCGATTTTTAAGACAAACAGAAATAATAACAAGACATAAGGCTTGTTTCTTTCAAAAAAAAAGCGTACTTTTGCACCCGCTTTTAGAGACATCGTGTGATGGCGAATTAAGCAAGTTAATTTAATCTTAATTTAGAGTAACACATTTTTAACTATGAAATCAATCAGCATCAACGGTTCAGTTAGAACCGAGGTTGGTAAGAAAGCTACCAACGCACTTCGCAACGCAGGTCTTGTACCTTGCAACCTTTACGGTGTAGAAAAAGAGGCTAAGGCATTCAGCGTACCTACAGAGGGCCTTCGCAAGTTGGTTTACACACCGGATATCCACGTAGTTGACCTTACTATTGACGGTGTAACCGTTAAGGCAATTATGAAGGACATTCAGTTCCACCCTGTAAAGGACACTATCCTTCACGTAGATTTCTACCAGGTGACAGAGGAGAAGCCAATCGTTATGGCAGTTCCTGTTAAGCTCGAAGGTCTTGCAGACGGTGTACGTGCCGGTGGTAAGCTCGTTCAGGTTCAGCGTTACCTCAAGGTAAAGGCTCTTTACACAGCAATCCCTGAGCTTTTGACTGTTGACGTAACATCACTTCAGCTCGGTAAGTCAATCAAGGTAGGTGAGCTTTCTTACGAGGGTCTTGAGCTCGTATCAGCTAAGGAGTCACTTGTTGCTTCTGTTAAGACAACACGTGCATCTGCAGCAGCTGCCGCAGCCGCTAGAAAATAATCCGACTGCAAATGAAATATCTGATTGTCGGGCTGGGCAACATCGGCTACGAGTACGAAGGAACCCGCCACAACATAGGATTTACTGTATTGGACGCTTTTGCAAAAGCGTCCAATACTGCTTTTCAAGACAAGCGTTACGGCTACATTGCAGAGACCTCGGTGCGTGGCCGCAAGCTAGTTCTGCTCAAGCCATCTACCTATATGAACCTCAGTGGCAACGCTGTGCGCTATTGGATGCAGCAAGAGAAAATCCCATTGGAAAACATCCTGGTAATTGTCGACGACCTTGCATTGCCGGTGGGCGCGCTACGCCTCAAAGGGCAAGGCAGCGACGGAGGTCACAACGGACTCAAACACATTGCCGCTACACTTGGCACAACCAACTATGCACGCCTGCGCTTTGGTATAGGCAACGACTTTGGAAAAGGACACCAGGTAAACTTTGTGCTTGGAGCGTTTGACAGTGATGAGCAGAAAATCATTGAGCAGCAACTTGAGACCACAAATGAAATCATCAAGAGTTTCTGTTTTGCAGGTCTTGCACGCACAATGAACCAGTTCAACAAGAAAGGCAACGGCAATAAGCCGCAGGAGAACAATGGCTGACCAGGCACGAATAGACAAATGGCTGTGGGCTGTGCGCATATACAAGACACGCAGCATAGCGGCAGAGGCTTGCAAAAAAGGGCATATAAGCATTGGTGACCGCACTGCAAAGCCGGCCAATAATGTACGCGTAGGCGATATTGTCAACGTAAAGAAAGCACCCGTCACCTACTCTTTCAAGGTACTTAAGTGCGCCGAAAACAGAGTGGGAGCGAAGCTTGTTCCGGAACTGATGGAAAACGTCACTCCACAGGAGCAGTACAAAATCCTTGAGATGAGCAAGATGAGTGGCTTTGTCGGTCGTATGCGCGGAACGGGACGCCCCACCAAGAAGGAGCGCCGCGACCTTGACCAATTCGTCGACGACTGGTACGACAGCGACGCTGAGGAGTTTGACTTTGAAGAACTATAAAATATGTGTGTCAATTTTTCCATTGACACACATATTTTATAACAGCAACACACAAACAAATCTTTCGGGTTTTTGTTATTTTTCAAACAAAACAAAAAAGCAACACTACCTACGACAAATGCGAGTACAGCCACAGCACTACTCTTTTATTTTTACCAACAAGGATTATTTTGCCTACAAATATTTACAAAAAAACAGTTTTACAGCACTCGCAGTAAAAAATACTGAAGCAAGCTTCGTATTTCTCGCTCGTTTGTACCTATCTTTGATAAAATCGAAGATTTACTGCACTCGCAGTAAAAAATACTGAAGCAAGCTTCGTATTTCTCGCTCGTTTGTACCTATCTTTGTAAAAGTTAACAATAATAACCGGAATGATATTCAAGACAATCAAATCGTTGGCAGCAGCACTGTTGCTATCAGTATCGGCAAGCTGTTTTGCGCAGACAATATCCACTCACTACGAGGCTACAGGCACATACGGTAGCGGCGACTACGCACCTTTCTGGCACATATCAAACAGACAAGGACTGGGGAGTCAAAAAACAGGTTCTGCCTATACACGCCTGGGGGTAGAGGGACACAATCATTTCAGCAACAAAAAAATCACCCTCGAATGGGGTGCCGATATTGTTGCTGGCTACAACATTGCATCTACTGTTTTTGTACAACAGGCCTATTTCGATTTTCAATGGAAGAGACTGCTTGTATCAATAGGGCAAAAGGAACGTTGGGGAAAACTTCCCAACCATCGTCTTTCAACAGGCTCTTTATTTGAAAGTGGTAACGCCCGTCCTATTCCACAAATACGCATTGAATTACCCGAATACTGGAATATCCCGGGTACAAAAGGTTGGTTGGGTATCAAAGGACATCTTGCATACGGGTTCTTCACCCACGGAAAGTGGCAAAAGGAGTTCTTCAACGAACACTCACCACGCACCGAGAAGTTACTCTACCATTCAAAGAGCGGATATATGCGAATTGGTAACGAAAGCAAATTCCCTTTGACGGCAGAGATTGGCATTCAAATGGCTACCCAATTCAGCGGTTACAGCTACAACGTTGACAAGAACCCGGATTTAAACTACAAACACCCACTGCGTTTAAAGGATTTTTTCTATGCCTTGATACCACTGGCCGGCGACGCATCATATTCAGATTGCGACCAAGCCAACGTTGCCGGCAATATGCTAGGTACTTGGGAAGGCGCAATAACCTGGAACGACAAGAACTGGAAACTACGCACATACTATGAGCACACATTCGAGGACCAATCGCAGATGTTTTGGGAGTATGGCTTGTGGACCGAACAGCTTGTCGGCGTAGAACTTGAACTGAAGAAATTCAAATGGATAAAAAACATACTATTTGAGTACTTCAACCTCAAAGACCAAAGCGGTCCAATCCTAAACGACAGCAGACCGGGATTTCCCGAGCAGATAAGCTGTCTCGACAACAACTATAACCACGGCATATATACCGGTTGGTTCAATTATGGACAGATGATAGCCACACCACTCTGTACATCCCCGATATACAACACAGATGGTATACAGTACTGTTACAACAACCGCGTGGAGGCTTTCCATTTTGCTATGGAGGGTAAATTACTTAATTGGTTGGATTACCGTACACTTTATACACGCAGCAACAACTGGGGAACATACCACGTCCCTTTCAAAGACATTAAAGTCAACCGTTCGTTCTTATTCGAACTCACATTCAGCCCACGAGTAATGAAAGGCTGGAGCATTACCACATCTTTTGCTCTTGACAATGGCGACCTCTACGGCAACAACTATGGCGGTATGCTAACCATCAAAGGACATAACATATTCAACACCCGTAAATAAACATAAGAATGAAAAAGATTATATACATACTATTATGTGCATTCCTCGTTACATCGTGCCAGAAGGCCGATAATAACGGCGACCTTGGTGGCTTTTGGAAATTGCTGAAAATAGAAGAACTCAACAACGACACAACAATAGCCAAGCATAACGAAGACCGTTTTTGGGCTATACAGTTGAGTTTGATAACAACAAACGTTGGAGGCAAAGGACGTTTCCAACACACCGGCGATTCATTGTTCATACAGATGAAGGAGAAGCCCCAAGACCCAAAATCTTTTGGTTTCTACAACCCCGACGACGAGCATTTTGCCGTCAACAAACTGACAAAAAAAGCTATGATATTGCAATCGGATGAAGTGATACTCACATTCCGCAAATTCTAACCTATGAATCTTGAACTATTCCTTGCCCGCAGGCTCTACAGTACACGTAAAGGACAGCGTCGTCTTTCACGCCCTGCCGTCACCATCGCACAATGGGGGGTAACGGTAGGCACAATGGTAATGTTCCTGTCTATATGCATCATTGTCGGTTTCAAAAACCAGGTACGGGACAAGGTTGTAGGATTTGGTGGACATATACAGATTTTGAATTTTGAACAGAGCAGCGATGGGGCAAGCCCAATAACCACAGACAGCACACTGACACAGTCACTATTTGCCACAAAAGGTATAAAACATATACAGCACTATGCACAAATACCAGGAATAATTCTCGCAAATGGCGAATACGAAGGTATTGTATTGAAAGGAGTAGATACCGACTACGACCTCTCATTCTTCAAAACAAACATTGTCGAGGGCGAGTTACCACTGTTCTCGGGAGAAAGAGCATCGAACACCATAATAATATCAAAGTCAACAGCCGACAGGCTCAAGATTAAAAAAGGCGACAAGGTCAATGTCTATTTTATGCAAGGTGGTACAAGAGCACGCAAAATGAGTGTTGCGGCAATATACGAAACCCACCTCGCCGAGTTTGACGACATTATGGCCTTGACTGACATATACACAACCCGGAAATTGAACGGATGGAACACAGACAAGGCAACCGGCATAGAGCTCACTGTAAAGAGTTTCGACCAAAGGGAAGATTGCCGTAAAGAGATTGGACAAGTTGTCCTCGATGCCTGCAAAAGAAATAACGAGAGACTTGCCACGCCCACCATCGACGAGCTCTACCCCACAATGTTCAATTGGCTCGATGTCCTTGACCAGACGGTGTGGATAATCCTAATCCTTGTCATCTGCATAGCAAGCTTCACAATGATATCAGGCCTCTTCATTCTCATTCTCGAGAAGAGCAACTTCATCGGTATTATGAAGGCAACAGGTGCAAACAACCTTTCAATAAGAAAAATCTTCATCTATTATGCAGGCATCATTGTAGCAAGAGGTATGATTGCAGGCAACGTACTTGCCATTGCAATATGCATAATACAACAACAGACAGGCATCATAGCTATAGACCCCGAGATGTACTATATGAGCAGCGTACCCATTGAATTCAGTTGGTTGCTTGTACCAATGAACATTGCAATGTTCATAATATCAATTGCAATACTCATTCTCCCATCAATGCTCATATCAAAGATAGAGCCAATCAAAGCAATAAAGTTTGAATAAAACAACAAAGGAAAGCGGTGGGCTTTCCTTTGTTATTTTAATGAGCGGTAACTTATTTCTGCATCAGCAGTTCAATCGCCTTTTCAAGTATAGTATCCTTTTCATTATCAGCGTCCTCATCTGAGATATGAATCTCCACATCAGGCTCAACACCATTCTCAATGTGTTGCTTTTCAACATCAAAGATAACATTGCTTGGCAATGCAAACGCCCAGCCGTTAGGCAGATAGTAGACTTCGGGGAGTCCACCGCCACCACCAGAGCGACCACCCACAAGTGTCACATTCGGTGCATATCTCAAAGCGCTTGCAAGAATATTTGCCGTTGAATACACTACGCGGTTAGTAAGCAACATTGTAGGCTTATCCGACCAGTTATTAGCAGACGCAGGCTCTACCTTAACCTCATAGAGGTCTGTGAAATCATCGTGTCCTACACCATTTTTTCTTGCAGTGTATCCTACCAAAGTCTTTTCCGAGAAGAAATGACCGGCAAACAAAAGTCCATAACCACCTACACCACCGGGGTTATTACGTATGTCGACAATCAAACCATCTGCTTCATCAACAAACGGTGCAATATATTGAAGGTCCACATCACCCAAGCTTACAGAGAAATCAGGATATCCGATATAAGCGAATTTACGCTCTCCCTGCTCTATAATTCCATATACAAACTTGTTCTTTGTAACACGTCTCTTCAAAAGATAGTTCTCCACAACACTCGAAGATATATAATCCTTCGGATAAGACTCTCCGTTTGGTCCGATAGTATAGTCGCCTCCGTGCCTGTCAAAATTAGAGATTATACCAGAATGTCCATCACGAAAAATATCTACAAGGTCGCACATAATGTCAAAGAACTCAAATTCATCCTTTGCACTCTCCACGCGGGGTTTATATTCATCATATACCTTGTCCCAATCAATGTTCTTGTAACCCAAGAAACAATAATTTTCATTTACAAGATTCCACGCTACATCGAAATTGTGCATAAAATCATTGTCAACCTCTTCATAAGTCTCGGCCTTTTCACAGGCACCAAGCATCAGAGTAAATGCCAAAAGTGATAATATCTTTTTCATAATTTTTCAGTTTAGAAATAACGTTGAACAGTTTTTGTTTGTTTGAGATTGGCAATATTGAAACTTGCACCAATTTGGAACATTGCATTCTTGCGGATGTTCTGAATTTCATTCACATACCACCAACGGTTCTCAGTCACAATGTCCAGAACAATAGCCACTTTTGGGGTTATGAATTTGATACCAAAGTCAAAATCGACACCCTGGAGATTAGAAAAACTTGTACCCTTGATATGAGAGAAATAATAACCCATAAGATCTTTTTTAGTAAAAGAGCCGACACCCGACTCGTGCCTTGCATCGGTCATTATAAGCCCTGCAAAAGGAGTTGAAATATCTCCAGACAGTCCAAGCATCCATTTTTTAAACTTGAATGTATAGCAGATACCTGCCGAAGCCTCAAGCTGTGCAAGAACATTCATAGACGCAGCATTGTTCATCTGGTGAGTCAAATTTGTTATCAAATCACCCGATATGTCAACACCACCACCAACTTTAACCATCAGTCCCTTGCCAAACTTCCAATTATAGAATGAGCTGTAATTCAAGTCCAAAGCCTTGTAACTCATTGACGAAGTCTTGGCAGCATTCTCAAGTCCACCGGCAGCCTTAAAAGCCGAGTAGTTATCAAATGACAAGTTCCAGGAAATATTTTCCCAACGCTTGTAAAAACGCCCCAAGTCCACGTGTATACCGGATGCAACACCCTTATACGCATTCGCACTCATATAATGGTTGGCAATGGTGCTTGACCCCAAATGATACGAAATTTTAAATGTAATAGGACTTTTACTCACCTCTTCTTCGGGCTGGTTCTCTTTTACGCCGTTGGCAACTGTTTCCTGTGCCTGAGATACAAACACAGCAAAACATAGAGCAAACAACAAATAAAATTTTCTCATACTATTTGCTTTATAAATTTGTTAAACATATTTTAAATTACACCATATCTGTCGACAACACACTCATCGGCAATGCGCGGCAGTTATACCCGAAAGACATTGCCTCGCCGTATGCACCGGCCGACCTTATTACAAGCAGGTCGCCACGCTCTGTCATCGGCATCTTGCGGTCACGGCAGAAAACATCGGACGACTCACACACCGGACCCACCACATCATAAACCTCATCTTCCTTATCTGAACAGATATTCTCAATGCGGTGATAAGCATCGTACAGAGCCGGACGTATCAGGTCATTCATTCCGGCATCCACAATCACAAACTTTTTGCAACCACCAGTTTTCACGTATGTGACACGCGTCACAAGCGCGCCACACTGCGCCACAATACTGCGCCCCAGCTCAAAATGCACACGCTGACCAGGATATAGTTTCAGGTTGTTGGCATACGTTGCAAAGTATAGTTCAAAATCGGGAACAGGATATTTGTCCGGTGCATCGTAACGTATACCGAGACCACCACCCACATTGATATGCGGCAGCACCAAGCCACGTGTCTCATAGAGCAACTCCTGCAATTCGTTGATTCGTCCACACAAAGCAATGAAATCGTCCATCACAAGAATTTGCGAACCAATATGGAAATGCAAGCCAATAAGCTCAATGTGCTCCAAACCACCAATGACATTGATAACATCGTCGAGTTGCTCATAACCGATGCCGAACTTGTTCTCGGCCAAGCCGGTTGTTATATTGCTATGAGTGTGAGCCCCCACATTCGGGTTTATTCTGAGTGCAACCTGCGCCACCACTCCTCGCTCGGCGGCAAGAGCCTCAATAGCCTCAAGTTCGGGAACAGACTCTGCGTTGAAACAGAAAATTCCCGCATCAAGGGCAAGAGCTATCTCCTTATCAGTCTTTCCCACACCGGCAAAAACAATCTTCGATGCAGGCACACCTGCCGCAAGCGCAGCAGCAACCTCGCCACCACTGACACAATCGGCGCCCAACCCGGCATCTGCCATTATCTTGAGCAGACGAGGATTGAAGTTTGCCTTTATGGCATAATGGACATCAAAATTACCATATCGCGCAGCCTCGGCCTTAACAGTGGCAACAGTCTTTTCCAACAGCTCCACATCATAATAGTAGAACGGCGTATCAAGACCTCTGAAAAAATCTACAGGAAAATTCATTGCATCTATGTTATTTTCCGGTACCGAAGATTGAGGCACTCAAAGAACGCAATGCCCTAACCTTATCCTCTTCACGCACAAGGAACGATATATTATAGTTGCTTCCGCCGTACGATACCATACGCACAGGAATATCCTTCATTGCCTCCATTGCACGAGCCTCAAAACCTACGTTCTCCCAGTTAAGGTCGCCCACCACGCACACAATACACATATTGCGGTCAACAGTAATAGTACCAATCTTCTGCAACTCTGCAACAATCTCGTCCAAACGACGGTCATCATCAATTGAAACAGAGACACCCACCTCGGATGTACAAATCATATCAATCGATGTCCTGTACTTCTCGAATATCTCAAACACCTTGCGCAGGAAACCGTAAGCAAGCAACATTCTGCCGCTCTTAATCTTGATTGCAGTAATGTTCTCCTTTGCGGCTATCGCCTTTATCTCGCCAGGACGTGTGAGATTGTTATCGATGCGTGTTCCCTCGGCTTTGGGGTCCATTGTATTGAGCAGTCGCACAGGAGTACCTGTGAGTTTAGCCGGCAATATACAGGTCGGATGCAAAATCTTGGCACCGAAATAAGCAAGCTCGGCGCTCTCCTCAAAGTGAAGGTTGCGCACCGGAGAAGTATTCTCCACAACACGGGGGTCGTTATTGTGTACACCGTCAATATCGGTCCAAATCTGCACCTCCTCGGCATTCACCGCCGAACCAATCAATGTGGCAGTGTAGTCGCTGCCGCCACGTTGCAGATTATCGTAGCTCCCCTCGTGGTTCATACAAATAAATCCTTGTGTAATATATATACGACTCTTGTTGTCAACATCCAGCAATGGCAACAAATGCTCTCGTATATATTCAAGGTCGGGCTCACCGTTAACAGATAGACGCATAAAATCGAGAGCATTCAACAGCTCCACGTCAATACCCTGCTCCTTCATATAAAGTGTCACCATATTGGTGGAGATAATCTCACCCTGTGCAACAATCTCTTTTTCCAGCTCGTCCGACAAAGCCTGCAATGCCAAGTCACGCAAATGCGCGAAAATCTCGTTCACCTTGTTTGTAGCAGCAGCCCTGCCCTCCTCGGTATTATAGAGTTCATTGATTGTCTGCATATACTTTGTCTGCAAAAAGGTAGAGTGTTCACACGCACCATTCACATTTCCGTTACGCAAATAGTTAGTAAACTCAATGAGTGAATTTGTTGTCCCCGACATAGCCGACAGAACCACAATCTTTGTCTCACCATCGTTAATAAGATTAACGACACCCTGCATACGCTCGGCCGAACCGACTGAAGTTCCGCCAAATTTCAAAACTTTCATATATCAAATAAATTTTACATTCTAAATAAAAGGACCGATGCATCACTCAGCAACAATCTCCTTCGTTATCCTGCGCTCGGCACAACGATACACAGTCGCCGGATAACTGCGCAACCACTGCTCGTTGTGGGTAATCATCAGCACCGCCATCCTCTCCTCACGGCTAATGGTGTGCAATAAATTCATTATGTAATCACCGGTAGCATAGTCAAGGTTTCCGGTAGGTTCATCGGCCAGCAACAATGCCGGACGGTTGAGTATTGCGCGGGCAATCACAACGCGCTGTTGCTCTCCACCCGAGAGCTCGTGGGGGCGCTTATACCCTTTCTGCGACAAACCCACCAGTTCAAGCACCTCCTCTATACGGGCCTCTCGTGTAGCCTTCTCTTTCCATCCTGTGCATCGCAGTACAAAGTCAAGATTGTCGTGCACGCTTCTGTCGGTCAACAGTTGAAAATCCTGAAACACAATACCGATATTCCGTCTCAACTTCTGCAACTGTTTGTTGCTGATATCAAAAAGGTCAAACTTGTCAAACACAACAGCATCACCATCTTCAATATCCACCTCGCCATAAATGGATTTCAGCAGTGTCGACTTACCGGAGCCCACAGCCCCCACAACATAAGCAAACTCGCCTTTCTCCAATGTAAACGACACATTCTCCAATATAATCTTGGAATCAATCTGTATATCTACATTACTATACTCTACAACCGACATAAATACTTGATTTAATACTTTTTCGCACCGGTGTGCACGCACACTTTTCCAATATGCAAAATTAATGATAATTTTCAAAAATTCAGCCTTGTAAAAGAATATTTGTTCATCCCTCGCCTCACCCCAACCGAATTAAATAAAAATCACATAGATATTTCACCTTGTCACATTGTCGGCAAAATATATTTTCCTAACTTTGCAACAACATCTGCAACGGCAATATTATGTTCGATTATACATCTATACTTTTCAAAAAAGTTCCAAAATACCTGCTCGAAAAGCGCAACCTTATAATAATGGTGCTTTTCGTCTCCATCTTTGCAATCATCTTCATCAACATATACAAGCCATTCGGCTCGGCACAATGGGTACAACAGGGCATCACGCCAACCCAATACCTGCTATGGTCGACTGTGCTGGTAACCATAGGAATGACGGTGGTAGCAATCAGCCGAATCATAATGTACCGCCACTCACGCAACCCCGAACACAATGTAACCTATCTTAAATATGCCATTTGGGTATTTATCGAGCTACTTTTGCTGTCGGGCGCATTCACGGCCCTGGCACTCATCGTGGGCAAACACCTGAACCTGACAAACAGTGACCCGTTGGAGATATATAAGAATGCAATGCAAAACACATTCTTCATCATTGGAATTCCATATTTCATCTGCATACTCTTTTTTTCCTATCAAGAACGCTCGGCAAAGCTCAAAGAGCTGATGAACGAGAACATCGGTTTCAAATCGAGCAACCTCATCTCCATACGCGACGCACGCGGCATACTGCAGCTATCCGTTGCAAAAGAGAACCTGCTCTATATCGAGTCGGCCGACAACTATATATGCATCTGGTACAAGAAAAATGACATCCTAAAGAAACAGCTCCTGCACATAACAATGAAAGAGATGAGCGAGCAGCTCGCCGACAGCAACATCGTTCGTTGCCACCGCTCATATATGATAAATCTTGACCTTGTCAAGGTTATGCGCCGCGAGAAGGGCAATCTTTTCCTTGAGTTGGAAGAGCCCGGCGTTCGTGAAATTCCAATATCAAAAACCTATGGCGAGGTGGTGTTGCGCCGCCTTGTGCCAATGTCATAACAACACCATTACACAATGAAGAAAATAGCAATCCTAGCATCGGGCAGTGGTTCAAACGCCGAGAACATTGCCAACTATTTCAAAGGGAGCGACTACGCTCAAGTATCATTCATCATTGCCAACAACCCGCAGGCCTACGTCCTTGAACGCGCCAAGAAACTGGGCATTGAGGCTGCCGTTGTCAGCAAGGCCGAGTTTATGGAAGCCGAAGGCGTCATTGCAATGCTCCGCGAGCGCGACATCGACTTTGTTGTGCTTGCAGGCTTTCTGCTGCTCGTTCCTCAAAAGCTCATTGCAGCCTACCCCGGCCGCATCGTCAACATCCACCCGGCACTTCTCCCCAAACACGGTGGCAAGGGAATGTATGGCGACAGGGTACATAAGGCTGTTGTCGAGAGCGGTGACACCGAGAGTGGCATCACCATCCACATCATTGACGAGCACTACGACAAGGGCACAACCTGTTTCCAGGCAAAGTGCCCGGTACTGTCCACCGACACTCCCGACGATGTAGCAGCCAAAGTACACGCTCTGGAGTATGAACACTTTCCCCGTGTGATTGACGAGATACTGCACAACCTCGACTAAACACCGTCACATTATTGATGCAAAAAACATATCGGCGATGAAAATTTCATCGCCGATATATTGTATATATTAGCTTTAACCACACTGCGAGTAATTGAAACTTGAGTGCACTCACATTTGTGTAAACAAGTTTACAGTCACTCGTTGACACAAACTTTCACACTTCAGCTTTGACCTTTCAGTTCAAAGCAACGCCTGACGCTATATTCACAATCGTCATCACCGCCTTCTCCATCACCTGAACCGACACGAACTCATAGCGGCTGTGGAAGTTCACGCCACCGGCAAACAGGTTGGGGCAAGGAAGTCCCATAAAAGAGAGCTGAGCACCGTCTGTACCGCCACGGATAGGCTTGATTACGGGGACTACACCCGCCTTCTCCATTGCACTCTTGGCAATGTCAATGATATGCATCTTCGGTTCAACCATCTCACGCATATTGCGGTACTGCTCCTTGAGTTCAAGAGTCACTACACCTGCACCATACTGCGCGTTGATTTTCTCCTCTACCTCTTTCATAAACGCCATACGCTTTTCAAAGATTTCGCGGCTATGGTCGCGGATTATGTATGACACCGATGCGTGGTCAACACCACCGTTTATACCCATAAGGTGATAGAAACCCTCGTAACCCGTTGTACATTCGGGTGACTCGACAGCCGGAACAGCCTCAACAATTGCTGTAGCTACACGCAAGGCGTTCAACATCTTGCCCTTGGCATAACCGGGATGAACATTACGTCCCTGAACAGTGAACGATGCACTGCCTGCGTTGAAATTCTCAAATTCAAGCTCACCCTCGCAGCTGCCATCAATGGTATAAGCCCAATCACAACCGAACAAGGGAACATTGAAGTTATGCGCACCGCGGCCAATCTCCTCATCGGGGTTGAAAGCAATACGCACCTTGCCGTGCTTAATCTCGGGATGCTCTTGCAAATAAGCGACAGCCGAAACAATCTCGGCAACACCGGCCTTGTCGTCGGCACCCAAAAGTGTGTGGCCATCGGTCACCACCAAGTCGTGGCCTTTGTACTCCTCAACCTCGGGAAAATCGGCTGTCGACAGCACAATGCCATCCTTTTCACACAACACAATGTCACCACCCTCATAGTTCCCGACCACGCGAGGCTTGACATCCTTTCCGCTCATATCGGGACTTGTATCAAGGTGAGCAATAAAGCCCACCACCGGAACATCCTTGTCACAGTTTGCAGGCAGCGTAGCATAGAGGTAACCCTTCTCGTCAAGCACCACCTCTTCAAGCCCCATCTCCTTTAGCTGCTGCTCAAGATAACGCGCAAACACAAACTGCCCCTCTGTTGTGGGCACCGTTGTAGCATCGTCACACGACTCTGTGTCAAATGTCACATATTTCAAAAAACGCTCAAGCATCTTTTCCTTAATCTCGCTCATAACATTACTGTTTTTATTGTTTTATCACTACTTTATTATCACCATCGTTGCACCGAAGCCATATTTCTGGAACGACGCATCCTGCGACAGGCAACGCGGATATTTCTTTCTCAACTCCTGCCCTATTGCATTGCGCAGCACGCCCTCACCCTTTCCGTGGATGAAGACAATTTTCTTGCCTTTATATTTAATATTTTCGTCGAGTGTACGGCGCACAACATCTAACTGATGATTGAGAATATCAAAAGCATTCATCCCCGCTGTTGTCTCAAGCAGTTCCTCGATATGAAGGTCAACCTCAAGAATATCACTACCCTTTGTCAGTTTTGGCTTGGACTGTTGTTTCGGAGCATCGGCATCTTCCTTGCCAAGAATGGCTACTTTCACTTCCTCGGCATCGGTAAAAATCTCCTTCACCGGCTTGTCATCAACCACAACATCATATATCAGTGCTCCCTCGTCAAAGAAAGGATTTTCGCGGAACAGATGCAGCTTGTAGAACTTTACAGTGTCAATTCTGCGTTCAATGTTCAGCGCCGGCTTCAGCGCAAACGGCTTGTTCTCCTTGAAAGGCAACAACTGCACACACACGCGCTCCATATCATTCAGTTCCTCACGGCCGAACTCCTCGATGAACATCTTTGAATTAGGCTCAAGCAGGCCGTTTCCACGCACACTCCAGCTACGTCCTTGCGCTGTCAGATAGGTAAAATATAGACAATAATTGCTATCATTTATAATATATGCCTCAAAGCGCGAGTTGCTCAACGACTTTTCGTCCATAGGCAAATAGGCAAGCACCACATTCAGACGCTCGCCCTCGGGGCGCTCAGCCGGGCGATATGTCACCACCGGGTCAAAAGCCTCATCGTCATCCTCTACAACTTTTGCCGGCTGCTGTGTTTTCTTAGGCTTTGCCTGAGCCTCCTCTTTTGGTGCAACGGTCTTTTTCACAAAGTTATACTCATTGGTGTCAATCACCACACACTCACGCACCTGCATTGGAATTTCAAAGCCATCCTTGTCCTCAACAAGCACAATATCTTTTCCGCGGAAGCCAGTTACAACACCGCCACCACTCTCGTATATAAAACGTACCTTATCGCCTATCTTCATTTCAATATATGTTTATATGCGAAGATAGCACAAAAAAACGAAACAAAGCCCCATAAAGAGGTAAAAAACAGATATTACCTATGATAATCATAATTGAACCACCGACGACACAGTACAGTATCTATGAGCACTAAAGGAACCCGCTCCACACACTCCACCCACAACACGCTATCACCCTGTTCCTTAGAGAAATAGAACGAAAGTTCCACTGTGCCGTATAAGTAATCAACCGTATGCGCATCCACGGCATAGTGCAGATGCGACAGTACCCTTTCTCTCCCACCCTCCACAGCAAAAGAGTACACCACCCCACGTTCACCGGGTTCACCTCCCCCGCCACTCAAAGCATTACTGCCACAAGCTGTAAAAAACAGAGAAAGAAAAAGTATAAAAAAGCGGTGCATCATCTTGTCCATACAAGATAAACGCACCGCCTGAATTATTGTTTATCAAAACAGAGTTTTTGCAATCTCCATCCACATCACCACACCACACAGACAAGAGAGAGGGATTTGAGATGTATTACCCGTCTGTCAACTGTCAAATCTCCTCAACATTGCCAAAGCGCTCCCACACTCGCGCAAAGCCATATTCACCGACCTTACCCTGCGGAACACGCAGCATCGTACGCGAATAGACATCAGCGTCGGCAATATCACCCGAACACATAGGCGCAGCCTCGCACAACACAACAAGCTCTTTCAGCGCCTTGCAGCTGCGGAAAGCCTGATCACCCACATTAACCACCGCAGGCGGCACTGTTATATTCTCTATTGCACAACAGTTGTAGAACGCACCATAACCAATGCTCAACACACCATCGTGCAACGCCACCTTCTCAAGCGAAGTGCAATTGGCAAGAACACCCTGGTCGAGCATATTTACCCCTAGTGGCAAAACAAACTCCTTTAGCGACGAGCACCCCCAGAAAACACCTTTCTTTATAGAAGCAACCGTCGACGGCAATGCAACACTTTCAAGCGCCGTACAGTCGCGGAAAGCCCAGCTCTCGAGCGACAGGACACCCTCGGGGAACACAATCCCTCTCAACGACGAACAACCACAAAAAGCATACTCGCCCACGCTCTCCACCATCACACCAACCGACACTTTCTCAAGCGCACGACAACCATCGAACATTGACGGCTCAATATTTATCAGGTTATCAGGCAAATATACATTCACAAGCGAACAACAACCCGCAAAAGCCTCGCGTCCAATCACAATCACATTCGCCGGGAACAACAGCTCTTTCAAAGCTACGCACCCTTTGAAAGCACGCATACCCACAAGATGCAACGCCACCGGGAATGTCACACTTTCAAGCATCGCACACCCCTCAAAAGCCCCAATACCAATGCTCTCAACATTCTCACCCAGCACCATCGATGTCAGCCCCACACACTCGGCAAAAGCCTCGTCAAGAACATCGTTAACCACATACTCAACACCGCCGTTCACAATGGCAGCAGGAATGACAACAGCACCCGAGTATGGTACAATGTTCTTTGTCACAGTAGCGCATCTCTTCTCCTCGTCAAGAAGATATGCTATATTATCAACTATTGTTATCATAGTATACAATGTTTAGGGAACCAGCAACGAACTATCACCATAACTCAAAAAGCGGAATCCGTTCTCCAGCGCATACTCATACACTTTGCGCCAATCGCCACCGATAAACGCCGACACAAGTAGCAGCAATGTGCTTTTCGGTTGGTGGAAATTAGTTACAATAGCCTTTACAATGCGGAACTTATACCCCGGAGCAATCATAATGCGCGTGTGCGAATGTACCCTGTCGAGCCCTTTGGCATCGAGCCAGGCAAGCAGAGCATTCAAGGCATCTACCGTTGATATTGTATGCTCACGATTGTAAGGCGTCCACTGCTCCACAAAAAGCCCGCTCTCCTCTATTGCAGGATTTTCACTCACCCTCTCACCCAGGAAGTAGAGGCTCTCGAGCGTGCGCACCGATGTAGTCCCCACTGCAACCGCTGCTCCACCGGCAGCAACTATTCTCTCAATCAACCCGCGCTGCACCTCAATATACTCCTCGTGCATCTCGTGGTCGGCAATCAGTTCGCTCTTCACAGGCTTGAATGTTCCCGCGCCCACGTGCAAGGTAACCTCGCCACGCTGCACACCCGCAGCATCAAGAGCAGAGAGCACAGCCGGAGTAAAGTGCAATCCGGCAGTAGGTGCAGCAACCGAGCCTTTAACCTTTGAATATACAGTCTGGTAAGTATTCTTGTCACTCTCTTCAGTTCGGCGGTTCAGGTATGGAGGGATTGGCAACTCACCAGCCGCCTCAAGCAGTTCGGCAAATGTAAAGCCCCCATCCCAGAAGAAACGCACCAGGTTCACCGCCGCACAGCTCACACGTTCCACCGACAGTGTCACCTGCACACCGTCAATCTCAATCACCTGCGACAACACGCCACTCTTCCAGCGGCTCGAATTGCCCACAAGGCACTGCCAAATGCACTCCTTTGTCTCCTGGAACATCTGTTGATAGTCGGCAGGCTGCTCGGGTTCAAGGCAGAACACCTCAATCTGTGCACCCGTCTCCTTACGGAAACGCAGGCGTGCCTGTATTACACGCGTGTTGTTGAACACCATCAGTGCACCCTGTGGAATGAACCCCGGCAAATCGGCGAACTTCTCCTGGCGGATTTCACCGCCTTTATATAGAAGGAGCTTCGATGTATCACGCTCCGCAAGCGGATATTTTGCAATCCTCTCATCGGGCAACGGATAATCATACTCCGCAATAGCTATCTCCTGAATGTTTTTCATTAAAAAATCTTTGCAATGAATACTCACTGCAAAGATAATACAATTCAACGAAACAACCACCATAAAAAGCGACCGCCGATGGGAATCCCCATCGGCGGTCTATTATCTGAATAAATCTTTACAGAAACAAATTACTTAAGCGAGCTTGCCGTCTGAACCAAGCACGTTGATAATCTTGTGCTTGTACATCTTCTCCATATTGTCGCGAGCAGGACCAAGATACTTACGTGGGTCGAACTCAGCTGGCTTCTCAGCAAATGTCTGACGGATAGCCGCAGTCATAGCCAAACGAGAGTCAGAGTCGATGTTAATCTTACATACTGCAGACTTTGCAGACTCACGCAACCACTCCTCGGGGATACCGATAGCAGCCTTCAATGCACCACCGAACTTGTTGATTGTAGCAACCTCGTCCTGTGGAACTGAAGAAGAACCGTGGAGAACGATTGGGAAGCCGGGGAGCTTAGCCTCAACAGCCTTCAATACGTCGAAAGCGAGTGGAGGAGGAACCATCAAACCTGTAACAGGGTCAATAGTACACTGCTCTGGAGTGAACTTGTAAGCACCGTGTGAAGTACCGATTGAGATAGCCAAAGAGTCGCAACCTGTGCGTGTAGCGAAATCGATAACCTCCTCAGGGTCTGTGTATGTGTGGTGGTCTGAAGAAACCTCGTCCTCAACACCTGCCAACACGCCGAGCTCGCCCTCTACAGTCACGTCGAACTGGTGAGCATACTCAACAACCTTCTTTGTGAGAGCAACGTTCTCCTCGTATGGGAGGTGTGAACCGTCAATCATCACTGAAGAGAAACCAGAGTCGATACAGCTCTTGCAAGTCTCGAATGTATCACCGTGGTCAAGGTGAAGAACGATTTCAGGCTTCTCGCAACCGAGCTCCTTTGCATACTCAACAGCACCCTGCGCCATATAACGGAGCAAAGTAGCGTTAGCATACTGACGTGCACCCTTTGAAACCTGAAGGATAACAGGTGACTTTGTCTCAACAGCAGCCTTGATGATAGCCTGCATCTGCTCCATGTTGTTGAAGTTGAACGCTGGGATAGCATAGCCACCCTTGATTGCCTTTGCAAACATATCTCTAGTGTTTACAAGACCTAATTCTTTGTAATTTACCATAGTTATTTAATACTTTAAAGTAGTTAGATAATCTCTGTTCACCACCCTGTCGGGTGTAATTCACTGCAAAATTAACAAAATCTTTGATTTTTCACCATCATAATCACAAAAAATATTGTAAAAACAAAATAGACACTACAGGAGAGAGAGAACAAAAACAGCCGGTTCCATAAAAATGACGGGACCGGCAATCGTATACAAGCAACAAACCTGTACCTTGCTCAAATGGAGTCAATCAGTTCACTCACGAATGCAAGTGCCTTTTGAAGATGCGAGAACATAGTATACTCTTCATTCTTATGGGCATTGTAATAGCCACAGCCAATGTTGCAACACGGCACCTGCAGACCACGCTCTTTTAGAGCAACCACATCGGTGCGCCCACCGGGCACACACTCGTAGCCAAACTTCTGCAAAACCGCCATAGGGAACATCTCATCATCGCAAAGACGTATATCGCCCTTGCCCACGGTAACAACCTCGCTATTGCCCTTTCGGTCAACAGCAAACAGGTAACGAACGTCGTTGAAGAAATCGAGCCGGCAGGCCCTTGAGCCGCGGCAACCCGCCATTTCGCCATCGCGCTCCTCCTGTACAAAAAGTGCAACCTTGAGCACAGGCTTGGAGTGCAGCAGACGGACAATTATCCACAGGCCGTTCTTGTCGTCGGCACCAATGCCGACACGCTCGCCACAGCCATCAACGGCATATATCATATCGCCATCGACAACAATGCTCTTTTCAACAAGTGCGTGTACCTCATCCAAGTGTGCAGTAACACAAGGATAACTGCCGGCACATCCCTTTGTTATAAAGATGTTACCAAAAGAATCCTCCTCAACCCAAATGTCAAGCTCGGTAATCTGTGCCATAAAAAACTCCTTTATATGCGCCTCGTGGCCGGACTTGCTGTTTATCTCATAAAACGACTTCAATAGTTCCATAGAGCATCAATAAACATAGTCTTGCATACCAAAATCCTTACCCTCAGGGCGCGCAAGCATCTCGGGAGGTAAAACCAATGACGGTTACAATGTCAATCACCGAAAGCACCTTCTCGCACAACGGGCCAACATTGAATGTAGATATGAAAACAGAAAGTGTACTCAATATAATGAATCCTATGATTACATAGTCGGGATAATTCTCCCACTGTTTGGTACGCAAATCATTGTCAAATATGCGCGCAAGCTGTTTCTTGAAATGTTCTATTCGTGTCATTTTGTATATTATGTCTATTGTACATTTATAGATACAAATTTCTCCAATACTCCGAATCAACAGGTCTCACCTTATACTCATCAAGACACAACCCTTGCGGCTTGCGTGTCTCAAGATTCCTGTTAAGCACCGTTGCAACATTCATAATTGCATCGTAAACATTCTTGTTAAAAACCATAAGGTCATACGATACGGTCAAGAGCAGTACATTTGCCTCGGTCTGTGTCTTCAAATAACGCGCAATGTTGTTTTTCGACACCTTCGGCTGTATTTGATGACAATCTGTATTCATCTGTAGTTTCTCCTCCAATGTCTTTGAAAAATCCTCGTACAGCTGTTTTGTCAATGCGGTATTCCAGGGAATGCTATCTTCAAAATCGAAAGAAGTCTCACCACGCTCACCACCCAATTCAAAATGGAAATCAAAAGGAGAGTTCTTGACAATTTGCTCACCGGCAATAACAATAATCCAATCATTCTTGCCCTTATCTTTGGTAATATCATCTATATATGTTCTGAACGTAGGATTCTCGGGTTCATTCACAGTGTAGAAATTACAGCGTGAATCAATATCGGGATGAGTTCTTGAAAACAATTCATTTGCAACATAGTTGAACCCACCAATCTGGGCTATATGCCAATCAAAATAGCTCAAGCCATTGTCACCCCTACCAAGCGGATTGACAATTGTAACAGAAGACCCTCTGTCAACGTGCGAGCCATAGGCCGTATTCACACAAAATTGGTTCACCACAATCATATCAGTCTTGGGACCCGAACTTATTGCATTTGCCAAATTCTTTAGTCGAAGATTCTTTGAATTAGATACAGCTTTAATAATTTCTGTGTAGGACAAGCCCATTTCCAACTGCAAGTCACCGGTGCTGATATTTTTTGCCGGGAAAAACACACCGGCACGCTTTATGCTCTTGACAAGCATAAATTCATTGATACGATAGCAATTCTCCTTCAATTCCTCATTCTTTGAATCCTCGTCCATAGCCTCGGAGAATCCCGAACCAATGAGACCGGCAGGTACCGCAAACAGTGCAATACCAAGCAGACCGATGATGCAGGCAATGATCCTGCCAACAAAGGTTATTGGCGGAGTGTCGGCAAAGTTGCCAGGGTCGCCTACATACTGTGCAAAAGCCCAGATAACAGATTTGAAACCGTTGTCATACACATCGGGCTGAGCATTATGTTCATAAAAGAATAGCACGAACGACAGCATCAACGTTACGATAGCCAGGAACTGGAACGACACCCACATCTCCTTAGCCTTTGAAGATACAGCAGTCTGCAACAGACGGAAAGAGTGCATGTAGCGGAACACCCTTAGCAGGCGTAGTACGCGCAAAGCCTTGAGCATAGAGTATGGTAGCGGTATGAACATCTGCACATAAAAGGTATATGTAGAGAGGATATCTATCAGGCCATAAAAGGTAAAGCAATACCTCACCCTGCCCCAAAAGCCCTTGTACTTCTCGTCAAGTTCATCGGCGGCCCAGATGCGCAATGTAACCTCAATGGTAAAGGCAATCACCGTTACAATGTCAATCACCGAGAGAACCGTCTCGCACAACGGGCCAAGATTGAACGTAGATATGAAGACAGAAAGTGTACTCAATATAATGAATCCTATGATTACATAGTCGGGATAATTCTCCCACTGTTTGGTACGCAAGTCATTGTCGAAAATGCGCGCAAGCTGTTTCTTGATTTTTTGCATCTGTGTAATTTATTTTGCTGTTTTAACATCGTATTAAAGAGTTCAATCGGCATCCTTATTCTCACGCACCGACTGATAATTGCTGATAATGGCACCCGTAACAAGATTCAAGAGCAGGAATGCCGCCAACACCTCCCACGATATATGGTAAATGTTTATAACCGCCGTATTGACCTTGAGCAAACCGCACTCCGAAGCCTTCACATGATTATATCTTACATCTGTCCATGCATCACCGGTCAATTCCCTGAACAGCGTAAACATTGCCTCGCCCAATGTCCCGAACGGGTCGGGAGCAATAGCTGCCGGTGCCTCATTGACAAACATCTCATAACGTACCTTTTCCTCTGCAGTCAATTTCTCCGGATTAGGCAATTTAAACAAGCCAACACCTATAATTGCATACAGATATATAAAGACAATAAACAGTATAACATTATAGAACATTGCGCTGAACGAGCGTATGAGTACCGTGATAATTATTTTCAATTCCTTTGCTGCACGTAACAACCTGAGCACACGGAACACCCTTAAGATTCTTATACCCATCATCATTGAAGCATTAGGAATCAATGTTTCAGGAATATAACCTATCAACACGAGAGATAAGTCAAACACATTCCATCCGTCTTTAATGAAACGCCTTATACTACCAGAGGCAATAAAACGCAGAATTATCTCAATAGTAAAAACGCCCAAGTTAATTCGCTGAATTAGCCTGACAATCTCGTTGCTATTATATGTCTCAACACCAATAAGAATTGAATTCAAAATAATAACAGCAACGATAACAATCTCAAAGACCTTGTTTTTTGTTATTGCAAGACAAATCCTTTTAAAATTCTTCATAGTTTCAGATTAAAGATTTCACCTTTGATTCAGCAACCTTATCAAAAATCCAAAGGGTTTATAATATCGTGTTTCTTTTACATTATTTACGTCTTCGGCATATGCAAGTTGTTATCCCCCAAACAGCCTTCAACATATCATCAAGCGGCATTGTGGGTTGATCCTCTGCCGCCGACGGTTGCCCCTCATACAGCGGCAAGTGAACAAACAGGGCCTTCATCCCGGGCCTTTCATTGCAAAGCCGCAAAGCCTCATAATATGTGCGGTTACACACATAAAGCCCCGCGCTGTTCGACACCTTGGCCGGAATCCCCTGTCCCTCAACCACCCTGCGCAAATCCTTTATATCAGTATTTGTAAAAAGCGCAGCAGCACCTGTAGCACATATCGGCTCCTCATCGGGGAGGTTTCCGTCATTGTCGGGGGTAGTTGCATCCATCATATTAATGGCTATGCGTTCCAATTTGATATAATCGACACCGGCACACTGCCCAAGCATAATTATAACATCGGGGTGGCACTCCTCCACCGCCTTACGCAAAGTAGTGCCTACGCCCGCAAAACTCACAGGCAAACGCTTTGCCATGACCTCGGCACCAACAACGCCACAGGCAGCTACCTTTTCGGCAACTGCCCACGATGAATTCTCCTTATATTTCCCGAACGGCTCAAAGCCGGTCAATAGAATGCGTAACAATTTCACTTCCAGAGACCTTTTTTGCCACCATTCTTCTCGCATTCAGCATTGAACGTAGCAAGAGTCTTGTCATCGCAGCTACCCGAAGTATAGAATCTGTCACCGACAGAATTTGTATAACATACCTGGCAATACAATCCGAATACTGTATCGAACTCCTTTTCCAAAGACTTGATTTTTTTGTTTCCTGAGATTGAAATATCACCACCTGAATCGGCACGGCGCACAGAAGCCAAAGTTCTATCATCAGGAACACGCGCCGATAGAGTTTCGCCTTTTTTCACCATATCACGGCCATAACTATAACAAACCCAGAGATTTAAATAAGGGAACCTTGCATTAAATTCTTTTCTAAGCGTTCCAACCTTCTTATTACCGCTTACAGTAATCTCAGTACTCTTTACTACAGGCTTTGCAGTCGTTGTCTTCTTCGCCGCAGGTTTCGCAGTTGATATTGTCTTCTTTGCTGCAGGTTTGGCAGCAGTAGCCTTCTTTGCTGTAGGTTTCGCTGTTGTTTTTTTTGTAGTTGTTGCCATAAAAAAAATAATATTTATTACTGACCTATTTTCTTACCTATAATTTTCAATCCTTTACCTATTACCTTACCGGCAATACCTCCAACAGCAGGGATTACTTTTCCTGTATTTTCCACAACGTCACCTGCTATAGAGAAAATACCGCTAGTCACCTTCTTGATGTTTTCTTTTTTTTCCTTTGCTTTATACTCCGCATAGAAATCGGAAGCAGTCATTGCCTGCAAATCAATAAGTCGTATTTCAAGTTCTCGAAGAGACTTTTCTGTATTTTTTATCTCTTTTGTTTTATTTGAAGCAAAAAAACCTTTAGGCTTCTTTAGTTCAAGCAACTCCTGTTTGGTATTCTCTATTGCCAGCTCCAACTTCTTTATTTCGGCTTGCAACAAACGCTCTACACGTTCTTTCTCCTCCGTAGTCAAAGTCAACATAACATAATAGATTTAATTTACACTATATTTTGTTCTATAATATACTGTATTCGGAACAACAGCCTCAACCTCAACCCACAGATAATTGGTATATCTCATGCGTTCGTTCTCAAAGGCCAAATAAATAGTCTTTGCCCCATTCACAGGTATTCGTCCGTTGCATGACTGCGTGCCAAGTGTCGAATAATCCACATCATAATCCAACCCCGCAGCCGTCTTTGTGCCATCCTGGAACTTCTTCGCCTGCGTTTTGTTGCGGAACACATACATATTGCAATAAGCATCCTCCTCACGTATCGGGCGGTTATCGTCAAGTAGAGTATTCAGCAGGCCATTGCTAGAACTCTTTTCATAAAGAGGCAATCCCAGGAATTTTATACGTTTGTAAGAGCGTGTCAGGTTATCATGGAACTGACCATCATCAGAACGGTCCTGCTCACTTGTTGCAATGCGCATAGAGTAAAGGATATCAGTTGCGCCTGCCGGTACAGTCACAGCCACCAGCGCTTGTGCATTGCCCGAGAAAGCTGCTTTTATCTGCCCTCGCAAAGTAAACTTGCGCGGTTCCTCAAAGCATTTACGCATTGCAATACCGGGAACAGCAACCGCCCCCACATTACCCTTGCTACACTCCACCTGCTCGGTTCTTATGGAAGGACGGCCGTAGAGCGATGCCGCGTCGGCACATCTATAGCCCAACGAAGCGCTCACATACGTCTTTCCCTGCGGTACAATCTCCAACAGGTAGACTGCAGAATTTGAGACGGAAAGCGAATCGGACACATTACGTCCTTTGTACGACTTCATCAATTTCTCGGTATCGGCATTATACAGTTTCACAGTCACCGGTTCCGAAGCCTCTACAGTGCAGAAAAATTTCTCGCCTTTCTTCAAATATACCGGATAATATTCCTTTTCCTCCAGCAACTGCTCTGTCACATCCACTGCAACAATTTTCCCAACAGTAACGACCCTATTCTCTGTAAACGACACTGCCATCCGCTTACAGTCATCTATACGCATTTTCAGTGAGTCGCAGCGCATCATTGTCTCTACCCCCATCCCGGTGTCGTCATAATTATACTCCAACTTTTTTGCCTCGGTCAGCAGCTCCAGCATCCCCTCTTGTGTTGGAGTGGCAGCCATCTTCTCCAACAAAGCCTCAACCTTCTCAACAGCGGCTACCGCCCTGTCATAGCGATAAGCCTCGCGCTCCGACAGCAGCACACCTCTCCTTTCCACTTTGGGAGCACATGCCACTGTTGCCACAGTCAAAAGCAGCATAAAAATATACCTCATAGTATACCTCATTCTATCAAACTGTTATACACATTCTCAAGTTTATCACACACAACGGAATATGAGCACTCCTTGTATTCATGCCCCCACTCATTGTTGTCCACATTATTGAGGAACCACACACGTTTCTGCATCATAAACCTGCGTGCCTCGTCATACTGTCCGCGAGCACACATATGAACAATGACATCGCTCATATACGAGAAATAGTCGGGTGCATTCCCCGGGTATGACTCGGTTTCATAACTCAACGGGTGGAAGTTCCAACACTCGTCATAACGCTCCTCATCAAGCAACGCGTTGTAAATCTTCTTTGCATTCTCCTGTGTATACGTAGCCGTTGAATAGAGGTTGCTGTATTTTATCTCATACATTGAACAATGCGGTGTCAAGTAGTTGAACACATAGATGGCCTTGTCCACATTCCCTATCGCCAGATATTCATCAATCAGGCGTGAACCATATCTATACTTCTCACTTCCCGATATATCGGACAGCAGAGTCTCGGCATTGCTCAGCTCGCCATAGCTCAAGGCAGCCTCCATTTTGTCGGTTGCCGATTCACAGGAGAGAAAAAGCACCACCAAGCACAGAAATAAAAGTTTTCTCATAGCCCTATCTCTTTTTACCGGTAAAAGCCTTCACTATCGCACCGCCAATCTTGCGCTCCACCCCCTGCTTTGTGAGCGGAATGCCGGTCTTGCGGGCATTTTTCTGTTTTACAGCAGTTACACCCAAAGCTCTCTTAAGCGAGAAAGACAATCCTGGAATTTTCATAACATTAAATTTTTATTTCCACTTATCCTTTGGACATCCGCGTTTTTCACACTGTTCATTGAAAGCAGCCAGCGTCATTTCATCGGTTGTACTATTGGTATAGTAACCGCGTCCTTCAGGAGAATAATAACAAACTTGACAATACAAGCCAAATACGGTATCAAATTCCTTTTCAAGTGTCTTTATCTTTTTGTTTCCAGAGATTGAAATATCTCCACCTGAATCGGCACGGCGTACTGATGCCAAAGTCTTTGTACCATCAATTTGGGTAATACTCTCACCCTTGGCAACCTGTTGACGGGCATAGCTATAGAATATACCAAGTTGCAGACAAGGAAACTTCTTATTAAACTCCTTGCGCAAGGTATCCAACTTCTTGTTACCTGTTACAGAAATATCAGTACTCTTTGCTGCAGGCTTAGCTGCCGTTGCGGTCTTCTTTGCTACAGGTTTTGCTGTTGTTGTCTTCTTTGCTGCAGGCTTTGCAGTAGTTGTTTTCTTTGTAGTGGCAGTCGTTTTCGCTGCTGTCGTTTTCTTTGCTGTTGTTGCCATAATTTTAATATTAATGGTTTGTTATTGATTTCATTATCATGTATTCGCACTTTTCATCCAAGCCTAACATGGTATTGGAGAAATTGCCTATGCAGCATTGGCCACGCCATTGGCTAAAACCGATATCATATATATTGCACAAGGCCACATTGCCAAGCTACCGGCATATCCCAAGACTGCTGTCACCGAGAAACGGAACAAATCGTTTTTCGATTTCGACCAAAACCAGCGTGGCGGTATGTCCAGCTGGTACGCAAATATACCGAACACCAGCCCCACCACAGCCATAACGCCGGCAATGACAAGAATGTAAAGATCCTTATATATTATACATGCACACAGCCCAAGCATCCCAAGGAAGTTAACTACCGGTGCCAACAGGTTTATTATATAGGCCAATACTACCATATCCCCAATCACCTGCAACGTTTGAGGCTATCCTTCGCGCTCTCAATCTGGCGTTTCAGGTACTCAATCTGGCGGTCGTGGCGTGCAGCCGCGTCAATCTTGCTCTTTCGGTAACTTGCCTTTGTAGATGGCGAAGAAGCGTTCTTTATGTAACGTGAATAGTTCTCATTATCACGTTTCTTGGCCTCTTTCTCCTTTGCAATATCAGCACGCAGGTCAATAATTCTTTTCTTGTAATACTCTTTGCTCATAGTTATAAGTTTTAAAAAATTGTAGAATCCTTTATTAATTTACACTTTAGTCACCGTAATGCCGTCGATATTTTCGTTCACGTAAGCCACAAAACCGTCGGTCTGCGCTCCCCACTGGTTGCTTATGTAGAACTTCGCGCCGCCGGGCAAAGCCGATTCGTAGTAGCGTTTCATGTCGGTTATTTTCTCGCTTGAGTCCTTGATGAAGTTGCTGCCCTGCAGATGCTCGGGGAACACCTCTTTCAGTTTCTGCACCGTTGTGCCGGGGTTCTGCTCAACATATTTGTTCACCACAGCCTCAACCATTCGGCCTTTGCCATACGAGCCGGCACCATTCACCGAGTATTTTGAATAGTCCCTTGTTCTCAAGGCCTTCTTCACCTCTACAGCGCCGCCGGAGTATGCATCATCCTCATCCTCGGCCAATGTATTCACCGCTGCCAAAATCAATCCCTTATATTTATCCCAGAACGACCTGAGTACCTCTTTTTCTTTCATACTCACTGCCAAAATAGCAGATTCCAATGTTTTTGTCCCATCACAGTCAACAAGTTGCTCCATAGGCACCGTGAGCGACTTTACATACTCATCGAGTATCAATCGCGTTCTTGGAGAAAGAGCCGGCATATTAAGCAATGGTTCAAATATGTTATCCAATAAATCCTGATAAGTCAAATGTATATACTCCTCACAATCGGCGTCATGCTCGTGCTGAGGCGGTGTAAGAAAAATATACACTTTTTTGCTACCCTCAAACTGTTTAAAATATTTGTGATATATCTCTGTCTGCGAACGATGCTCACACGAATAGACCTTGTTTTCTATAATCAGCATCAAATGCTCGGCCATTCCCCCGCAAACAACATCGCACTCAACAAATATATCCACCCGACCCTTCAAGTCACCAACCTTGACATGCTTCTCGGTTTCAACTTTGCAGTTCCTCACCCCTGTAAGCATGCAACGGTCATAAGCCCCACATAGTTGCAGGAGCAACAGAAGAGGCTCCGTGCCAAACTCATTTGCTTCCGGATTAAAAAGCCAAGCCAAAAATGCACTATGAGCCAATTCGCTTCGGCATATTCCAAATATCTCGGGCACAGTTCTGTGGAAATACAGCTCTCTTAAATGATGCACATCGGCATCCTTTTCAAAAGCCTCTATTATTTTGTCATAATCTTTACTCATATAACCTATGAATGAAGGATTGCATTCCACAGTATGGTCAATTATTTTGTTTCATCTTTCGTGATATGTGGGACACTCAAGCCCCACATACCTGAATTCAGTTGTACAGGATTACTTGCCTGCAGCAACAAGAGTGATGTCGTTGTCGGCGAGCTTGCTGTCGTCAGCGTTAGCTACCTGAACACCGATACCGTAGAGCTCGGCAATCTTCTTCTCGAAGTTACCAACGCGCAGGTTGCCACCGACTGTGAGCTCGCCACCTTTCTTGCCCTCGGCACGGAGTGATGCCAATGTAGCGTCATCATCGGCAAAAGCACCCTTGCAGCTCTCACTCTTGTAAACACGGAGTGTTGAACCAAACTCCTTCTTGAAGTTAGCCTTCAAGGTCTTTACCTTCATACGGCCATCCAACTTAAATTCTGCCATAGTTGTAAAATTTTAAATGGTTAATATAAATTTCTCTTAAATGATAATATTAAGTTCCTATAACAATTCCTTTATCCTCCTGAAAAACGTCTCCTGCATCTCGTGATAGAGATAGCCGTTCACATTGTCGTGAGTGTGACGGTACATAGCCTCGTAGAATGCCACGAAATTGCTGTCGCCGGCAAACTCACTGTACATTTCCGTCAGGTAGTCATATACATCGGCATAAGTGACAATGGTATACAGTTCCCTCATCCCGGCATCCTCTATCACCGGTATGTTATACTTTGGTGTGAGAATGAAAAAACGTGGCACTTTGCCATAGTCATCACACTCCTTGTTCCCGGCAAGCCACATTGCGTAGTTGTAATAGCGGCGCAACTGCTTTCCCTCACAATCCTCATCTATGCTGTTGATGTCGGACTTTATCTTGTTCTCAATGACAACCAGCTCGTTTGCGGTGCTTATCATAAGGTCTATGCGGCCGCCACTAGGGTATTTCTTGTGGTTATATTTGCTATCCTCAATCTTCGACATCTCCTCGCGTGCCACAGTAAAGCCCTCGCCAAGCGAGACACCATATCGGGCAAAGAAACCTTGCCACAAAGCGGGATACTGCTGCATAAAATATGCAAGCGCATTGGAGAACTTGTTCTCGTCGTTCTGTATCCGGCAAATGTCGAACAACGACACCTTACGCTCATTCACACTCTCCAGTTCCTCGGCATCGACACGGTTATTGCTCTCCTGCCACAACGTGGAGTCATTGACAAGCGTGTTGAAGATTCTGCTATAATCCTCGCGCTTGGCCTCCACGTTCTGCTTTGCCAGATCACCGGCATATGTACCCTCGGGGTATATGTATTGCTTCAGCGATGCCTTTGCCTGTTGGTATCCGGTGAGTGCAACAACAACATCACCCTCGTCGTGAGCGGGGTATCTGCTTGCATCTGCCATATGAAAGCGTATGAACAGTCTCTTATCCCTTTTTGGCACATACACCTTGTCGGCCTTGTAGGTTATGAATACGCTCTGCTGCCCCGCCTCGCCAAAGATGTCAAAGATGGAAACACCGCCATAGGATACTCCACCCTCTTCTTTCACAAACTGTTGTTGCTTGGCAAAGATTTCCTTGTTCACACCTTTGTACTTGTCGGCAAACTGCCTGTCGGCACAGTATACATCGTTCAGCCCCGTTGCCATGCCAATGACCTCAACCTCGCCAATGCCATAGTATTTCACAAAGAGCATATAGCCAACCTTGCCCTGATGAGCCTTAACGAAATCACCGGTTGAATTGAGGTAAATGTAGTTACCGCCATTGTCGGCCTGGTACAGGTTTATTATCTCGTGCCCCAGGTTGGACGCGAGATAATCCCCAACATACATTCTGTTAAGTACAATAGCGGTTTTCATAGACTGGTAACCCATTTGGAAATAATGGTCAATTAATGTGATATGTGGGACACCCAAGCCCCACATACCTGAATTCTGTTGTACAGGATTACTTGCCTGCTGCAACAAGAGTGATGTCGTTGTCGGCGAGCTTGCTGTCGTCAGCGTTAGCTACCTGAACACCGATACCATAGAGCTCGGCAATCTTCTTCTCGAAGTTACCAACGCGCAGGTTGCCACCAACAGTGAGTTCGCCACCCTTCTTGCCCTCGGCACGGAGTGATGCCAATGTAGCGTCATCATCGGCAAAAGCGCCCTTGCAGCTCTCGCTCTTGTAAACACGGAGTGTTGAACCAAACTCTTTCTTGAAATTAGCCTTCAAGGTCTTTACCTTCATACGGCCATCCAACTTAAATTCTGCCATAGTTGTAAAATTTTAAATGGTTAATAATAATGTTTATTGTATCTGTATCAGAACATTTCCACTCCAAAAGTATGTTATTCCCCAATCAATGCCTAAACATATTTTGAGGCTCATCTTTTAATACTCACCGCGTGCAGCCTGACCAATGGTAATCTCATTTGGAATGAGTTTGGTGCCTTTGGCATCCTTAATCTGCACGGTAACGCCAAAGTTTGTGTCGAAGAGTTTCTCGGCAGCGCCCACCTTCATGCTGGCTTTGATTTTGAGGCCGTCGGCATTGGCTTTTACATCCTTTGTGGTCTTTTTGTTGAGGGCGGCAAGTGTCAAATCGCCATCGGCAATGGCTGCACCTTTGTAAAATACCAATGTAAGTTCAAAAGCCTTCTTGAAATCGGCCGAAATTGTCTTGAGTTTCTTTTGTGGAGCAACAGTGAATTCAGCGTTCTTGAAACGGTCCATCAAATTGTTCAAAAGTCCCATAGTCGTATTTTTCTTGTGTATTAATTTATTTGTACCCCGGGAAGGGTGATACATTCCCGGGGATATGTAAGCTTCACTTAGAGTTCAATCTGCAGTTCAGGTTCATCCTTTACAAGGTCGGCAAGCATAAGCACTGCGCGTGATTCATCGAGTCCAAGAGCCGAAGCAATTGAAAGGATGTTCTCTACCTCTTCATCGCCCAGGATGCCATCGACAATAACCACCTGAAGAACAGCCTGCAACAACATCTCGGCTTCTTCGTCATCCACCTCCGCCGAGTGTTCAAGGATATAGGCATTTACCTCGTCCTCGTTCATTGGCTCAATAACTGCAAGTTCAGCCTCAACAGTTGCTGCAAACTCGTCGGCATTCAACTCAAATGCATCTGCAATTTCAGCCACAACAATCTTCTCAGCGGCATCATATTCGCCATCGGCCCAGATTGATGTTGCCACCAATGCTGCAATATGTCTGATATCTGTTTTCATATTCCAAAAATGTAATCTTTACTTAAACAATCTTTTAATTCTGTTCTTGAGGCTGTTCTTCTCGGCACGCGCCTTTGCCATACGTTCAGCGATAGCCTTACCCTCTTTTGTACGTTTGTCAACAGTACCATCTTTGGTCTTCTTGACTGTAGTTTTCTTCACTGCCATATTGTGTAATAATTAAAAGGTTATCAATCAAGGATAATAAACTCTGTACGGCGGTTGGCCTCGGGGTTATTCTCATCAATAGGCTCGCTTGACCCCTTACCCTCTGCCTCAAGACGGTTTGCATCCACGCCACGACCAACAATGAAATCAACGGCAGCCTGGGCACGCTCCTGTGAAAGTTTCTGGTTGAATGCGGGATCCCCCTCTGCTGATGTGTGGCCTACGATACGCAACCTTACCTCGGGATGCTTCTGCATCTCCTTTGCAAGGTCGTGGAGAACAAACTTGGCATCCTCGGAAAGGTCGGCCTTTCCCTTCAGGAACTTGGCAGCATTGAAGTTCTTTTCAATCTCCTCAATCCTGTCCACATAGACAAGCTTTTCAACCTCTACGATTTTCTCTACCTCGACAACCTTCTCAACCTCTACCACCTGGGGCTTACGTAATGCGAAGAATGCGATGATGCCCACGAGTAAAAGGATAATGAGAATCCACAACCACAAGAAAGATTTTTTCTTTCCAGGTACCGGTGGAACGTAACCGTTAAGATACTCAAGACGGAAACCACCCTTCTTGGCACCACCATCGGCCTTCTCAAAATCGGCAACAAGAATGCCATACTGTTTTGCGTGAGATACAATGCGTTCAAAGTTAGGCTTTGTCCACATCATTACAAACGCAACTTTGTGACCGTCGCCTGTTGTGAGCAACTCATCCTCACCCTTGAAATAGTTGTTCCAATTGCCTGTTGCGCCCTTTTCCTCGGCATAGATAAAAATTTCATCACTGCCTTTATCCGGGTTTATTGCATTGGGAAATGCCTTGCGCAAATCCTCCAATGTAGCCTGTGGGTACATTACCATATATGCGTGTACAATACCCAATGCTGTACGGTTCTGCGCTTTGCCATATACTCTTACACGCGCACTTGCAAGTTCTGCAGCAGAAGCCTCTACCTTAGGCGCAGCATCGGCTGCAGCCGGGGTTTCGATGATATGTCCGTGTCCACTTTCGGCCGATGCTGTTGTGGCAGCACCCATAAGCGTCGCCGCGTCATCGGCAAACTCGGTATCGTCGGCATTTGCCACCTGGACACCGATACCGTATAGTTCGGCAACTTTTTTTTCAAAAGAACTCACCTTCATGTTTCCCTTGACCGAGAACTCACCACCGGAGTATCCCTCGGCACGGATAGATGCAAGTGTAGCTTCGTCATTGGCTTGCTCTCCTTCACAAGCAACATTTGTGTACACACGAAGAGTAGCACCAAAGTTCGCCTTAAACTCTGCTTTAAAGGTCTTTACCTTTGTACGGCCATCCAAAATAAAATCCGCCATAGCTTTTTTGTTTTATATTATTAATGTTTAAGTTTATATTGCAAAATCAAAAATCAAATATCGATTTGTTACCCATAACCCCATAATACGCAATAAGCATCAACACGCCTCCAATCAACGACATTATAACGAAGAGTATAGCTGCTCCAGGTGCTTTCTTGAAGAGGGTATATATTACCAAAAAAAGGCCAGTCAAGAACAATAAAGCCCCTATATCAAAAAGTACCATAATTATATCATTTGTAGCATTATAATACTTGTGAGAGTGTATCAATCGGCATTTGTTCTTCTACCGCAGGCACTTCCTCAACAGCAGGCGCATTTTCGGGCATAACGACATCGACAGATGCAGCAGGTTCTTGCTCACGTGCCGGAACATCGGAGAGTTCTACAGTTACAACTCTAAATCCCATTGCGGTGAACAGCGCTACAATACGCTCCTTGCCTATGGTGTTTGCCTTCTCAAGTATATTGCTGTCAAGAGCATTATTCAACACCTTCTGCTTACCATCGACCTGCAAGGCTACAATCTCCTCGTGACTCCAATCGCCCGATTCCTCGAATATCTTATAGTCAGAAGGATTGCTTATCACATCAAAAATCTTCGGAGACGGCAATTTGATGCTTACAGAATCACCAGCAACAATCAAATCATTATCGCCAAGCATAGAGAGGTCAAAACCGGCACGTACCTTACACTTCACTGTAAGTACAATGGCATCAACCACATCATCGGTCTTAACACCGAACCAAGTCTTGCCCACTGTAATCTTCTCGCTCTTGAGAACAGACTCCTCGTAGTAGCAAGCGGTTGTGAATTCCGAGATTTTCTTCACCTCCTGTACAACATTCTCTGTCTTTTCAATCTCGGGGCCACCAAAGAACGAAAGATTCCAGTCAAATGGATTAAAAAGCAACAGCGAACCTAATGCTAAAACAGCAATAACGCCGCCCACCAAAGGCAAATTACTAAAAATAAAGGTAACAACTTTTGCAAAACCGGTAACAGTCTTAACTGTACCTTTCACAGCCGTACCGGTAGCCTTTGCAACATTCTTTGCAGCATCAAAAGCCTCTCCTGCCGCAGTTTTTTTATCCTGTGGGGTATTCTGGCTGTTTGTATTGTCCTGAATATTATTATTTGTATCCATAATCTATATTTTTTTAACGGTAAACAATTAACCTTAAACCTCGTCGCCTACGAAAGCAATATTTACGTTCTCATATCCGCACTGGGCAAGAAGTGTTTTAAAGAAATCGGTTGCATTTTCTTTGGCATCCTCATAGATTCCTAAATTAGGTGCATCCTCAAGAATAGCTTTCTCTCCCTGTTTCAACAAGTTGTTGCGTTCATCGGTATTGAAACCGGCGCGCAAACCACTGACTTTAGCAAACTCAAGTTTTATATCCTCGGCCGACATATTGAATGAAAGAATCTTTGGTTGTGGCAATGTCACATTAATGCTCTTGCCATCCTTCGACACCACAACATCTTCTCTCTTGAAATCCTTGAGGTCTATGCCGGCCTTCATTGTAGTGGTGCAAGAGAATATAATCTTCCTGTCACCAAACTTGTAAAAAGCATCGTCATCGGCAATGACAAGCTTGGTAATTGTGTACTCAACGGTGCCCAGTTCGGCACACGATACTGCTTTAGAGAAAGCCTCATCAAGTTTCTTCTCCGAGTTTTTGCCACAAGAGCCAAAAACAAGCCCTGCACTCAAAAGCAAAAAAAAGAATGTTTTTTTCATAGTATTTAAGTTTTACATTTATCAGAAACCACAATACTACGCTCCAGAGTATATAATAAAAGAAGCGCAGACTAATTACTTAATCTCCGCTGATAGGTCCTAGGAAAACCCTGAAAAAGAGAAAAGCAACAGCCTACGCTAATAGTAGCCACGCACACATGACACATGTATGCACGACACCTTGCGACAGGGTTTGAATTCTCTTTCCGTTAATGAATTTCCTAGGTTCATCAGCGAGAATGTCAAACACTCGCGTGTTTTATTTGTATTTCAACAATGCAATATTACTAAAATAAATTAACAAAACACAAGAGTCTGTTGCTTTTTTTTAACACTTTACAAATATAGGACAAAAGGATATTTCTTTTTTTGTCTTTTTTTTGTCTTTTTTGTCATTTGAGTTACTGATTGCATAAAGAAGAAAACCGACACCACAAACAATAGATTCAGAAAGTGCTGACACTATTTGCAAAAGCAGATATTATACCCCCCCAGTTTGTTTATTCATTGTCAACAAACAGGGGGGGGGAAATATAAGAATATCTACTCATAAGGTACATATCTGTGACGACCACAGACAAGACTATCGTAATAGACCAGTGCCTCGAGAGACAATCCACTCTTATGCAACTGTTTCAACTCTCCCGCCTTTTGCCACAGGGTATCGCTGCAGGCTGTCAGTTTTTTCATATATGCGGTGGTAAGGGCCAAATTCAGTTCGGGATCAAGAACGGTAGATATATTCTCCGTCTGATATTCGCTTATCGCGCCCATAAAAGAGAGTATATGATTAACAGCAAATTCATAATAAGGCACTTGCCCTACAGAGTCGCAACAGCACTCATACATTTTCATTATATCACTTTCAAGCTTTACAATCATAGCATCGCGCGCGGCAACACGGCGTTTATCAGCCACGACATTGGCACAGAAGTGGAACAGCGGTGCAAACAGCAACAACACAAGCAACACAATGAGTACTATCTTTAAAGGTCCGACATTACGTCTGAATGCATTATGCAAAGCTTCGACATTAGCATAACGCTTCTCCCTCCTTGGGCTGAGGCAACGCGATGCAATGCGGGAATAGCGGCTACCGAAGAGCGCGCGCATTACAACGCCAAGCGAATAAATATCGCTACGTGCATCGACCTCTTGTCGTGCAAGCAACTCGGGCGACGCATATGCCGGAGTGCAGCCGAGCGTACGTGCAAGATAATGTGCATCGTCATTGGCCAGCCCGAAGTCTACGAGACGCACATCATTGTCGGCACGTGTAACAAGTATATTCTGAGGCTTTATATCATTATGCACCATACCACAACGGTGAATGTACGCAACAGCCTGCAGCAACTGCACAAACACACGTTCACGCATAGCCAAAGGCGGGTTCTCTGCCATAAAATCGGCCAACGTGCGCCCATCCACATACTCCATGACAATTCCGGGACCCACAATGGTATGTGGCTCATATGTAAAGATATTCACGATGTTAGGGTGCGTTTTTCCAAGCGATAGTTCATATTCGCGCTGCAGCATTGCCAACGATTGGGGCGAGCTGTCCTTGGGTGTCTTTATTATAAAATACTTTCCTGCTCTGCGCACGCGATATAGCACTGCCGATGCAGTGGCTACGTAAACCTCGGGCATGGAGTAGCCCGAATCATAGCCCTCCCCATCATTAACAGCTTTGAATATTTCGCTCTCGTACATAAAATGACAAATAAAGACAAAAATTAAGATTTATTTTTTCAAATATAAGCACTAAATTTGTAATTAAGTCAAACAAATGCCCATAAAATGAAGATAGGAATAAATACTCCGCAAATAAAAGCCATCCGCGCCGAAGTTGAAAAACGTATAGGCAAGGTTAATGGACACGACAAACTGGCAAGACTTGAATCTATGATTGAGGTCAAATGCAAGGAGCATATTTCAATAACCACTCTGCAGCGCCTGTGGGGTTACTCTACCCGCAAGGCCGAGAATATATCGGAGCGTATATTGGACATCATTGCAAAATTCATTGATGCGGAAAACTGGGAGAATTTTTGCAGAATATTGGGCGAGAGCGAGGATTCCGAGATCTTCGAGAGCAAGGATATTATTAGCAGTAAAGACCTGAAGGAGGGAAGCCGTTTGAGACTGGGCTGGTTACCCGACAGGACTTGTGAGATTGAATATCTCGGTGGCAACCGTTTTGTTGCTGTTAAAACAGAAAACGCAACCATCAGACCCGGCGACACATTCCGTTGCATACAGTTCCAGAAAGGACGCGAACTCTATATGGACAATTTTACACGCAATGGTGAACCCGAAAGCTTTGACACGCGTTATGTAGTGGGAAAGACAAATGGACTGACCACGTTAGAACACATTAAGGGGTGAAACCGTTTTCGGGAATACTCCCACCTGAAAAGAATCTATAATCTTACAATTTATTCTTATATTTGAGGTAAACCTCCAATATACTTGCGCTCACTGCGAAAAATATTCAAGTAAACTTGATATTTCTCGTTCGCTTATTCGTATATTTGCAGTAAACGTAAATATAGAATCTAGAAATTATGTACATCATAGGTATTGCAGGCGGAACAGGTTCGGGAAAGACCACCGTTGTAAAAGAGATTGTGAATTCACTCCCAGCGGAGTCGGTTGTTGTAATTCCACAGGACTCATACTACAAGGACAGCAGTCACGTACCTGTCGAGGAGCGCCAGTTCATCAATTTTGACCACCCCGACGCTTTCGATTGGGAGCTGCTCATCGAGCAGATAGCCCGGTTGCGCGAGGGCAAGGCCATCGAGCAACCCACATACTCATATATCACCTGCACACGTCAGCCCGAGACCATACACATTGAACCCAAAGAGGTCATCATCGTCGAGGGCATTATGGCACTGGTAAACCCCGAGCTGCGCGAGCTGATGGATTTGAAAATCTTTGTCGATGCCGATGCCGACGACCGTCTCATACGCCTCATACGCCGCGACGTCATTGAGCGCGGACGCACACCCGAGACTGTCATTTCGCGCTACGAGCGCATAGTAAAGGATATGCACTGGGAGTTCATTGAGCCCACAAAGAAATTTGCCGACATCATAATACCACAAGGCGGCCACAACAAAAAAGCCATCAAAGCCCTGCAAATGTCAATAGGCTTTTTCCTTAAGTAACCGCCCCCGATGAAGAGTAACAACCTTCTCCCATCAGTAATCATACTGTTTGTTTCGTTCCTTGCAATATCAGTTTTTGACATTGCAACCAGGCGATTGGCAGACAGGTACACTCCACAGTGGAAGGAGGTCCCCGCCTATACCTATCTATCGCCCTACGCTACCCTCTCGCCCTACGACCGCCATTTCCGCGAAGCCGCCGACAGCATTGGCTACGACTGGACACTCATTGCCGCCATAGCCTTCACCGAGTCGCGCTTCGACAGCACAGCCGTCTCACAGATGGGCGCACAGGGCGTTATGCAGGTTATGCCCGAGACACTGCGGGGTTTCGGCATCCCCGACTCACTGCACAGCGACAACCGCACAAACATAATGACCGCAGCCCGTTTGCTGCAATCACTCGAAAAGCAGTTCCGCCACATCAAAGCCCCCGACGAGCGCATCAAATTCATCCTTGCATCCTACAATGCCGGTTTCGGCTACATCCACGATGCAATGCGCCTTGCCCGCAAATACGGCTACGACCGCTACAAGTGGGAAGCCAACGTCGACTCTTTTCTCATACGCCTTAATGAACCGGAGTTCTACACCGACACCCTTTGCCGCAACGGTCAGTTCAAAGGATGGCCGGAAACCCTCTCGTTCGTTAAAAAAGTGCACCGTCACTGGTACAGATTTCGGGGCATACAAAAGAGCTACTCCGACTCCATCAGAGCCATAATGACCAACGACAGCACAAAAAGGATAATGCAATAAAAGCCGAATAGCGTAGCCTTTAAACAACACCATATCATCAGCAAGAAACGGAGATTGCGAACTGCAATCTCCGTTTCTTGCTGATGATATAAAATGACAAACACGCTGAATATCAGCATAACCAATGGCAATGTCATCGGCTGCTCAAATGCTCGTTCATTGCAGCTGCGGCACGACGACCGTCGCCCATAGCAAGGATAACAGTTGCACCACCACGAACAATATCGCCACCGGCATAGATGAAAGGAATAGACGACTGCATATTGTCGTTGACAGCAATGGTGTTCTTGCGGCCAAGTTCCAAGCCCTCGACCGATGTAGGCACAAGCGGATTGGGCGATACACCAACTGCCACCACAGCCATATCAATATCAATGGTCTCTATTGCACCTTCAACGGGAACAGGTGAACGGCGCCCCGATGCATCGGGCTCGCCAAGCTCCATCTTCTGCAGCACTATCTGCTTTACACAGCCCTTCTCATCGGCAATATATTCAATGGGATTGTGCAGCGTGAGGAACTCGACACCCTCCTCTTTCGCGTGCTTGACCTCCTCGAGACGCGCTGGCATCTCGGCCTCGCTGCGACGATAGATAATCATTGCACGCTCTGCACCAAGGCGCATAGCTGTGCGCACAGAGTCCATAGCCGTGTTACCGCCACCAATGACAGCCACACGCTTGCCAAAATGTATTGGGGTATCGGTCTCGGGGTTAGAGGCGTCCATCAGGTTCACACGGGTGAGATATTCATTTGACGAGAAGATATTGTTTGAGTTCTCGCCCGGGATATTCATAAAGTTAGGCAAGCCGGCACCCGATGCAACAAACACACCCTTGAAGCCCTCGCTCTGCAACTGTGCAATGGAGATTGTCTTTCCGACAACACAGTCCTTTACAAACTCAACACCCATAGCACGCAAATTATCAATCTCGTGCTCAACGATAGAATTGGGCAAACGGAACTCGGGGATACCATATTTGAGCACACCGCCAATCTCGTGCAGAGCCTCGTAGACTGTAACAGCATAGCCCAATTTTGCCATATCACCTGCAAACGAAAGGCCTGCAGGGCCCGAACCCACAACAGCAACCTTTATACCGTTTGAAACTGCCACCTGCGGAGCCGGCATCTCGCCGCTCTCGCGTGCATAATCGGCCGCAAAACGCTCCAATCCACCGATGGCAACGGCCTTGTGCCCCATCTTCAAGTGGATACACTTGCTCTCGCACTGCTTCTCCTGCGGGCACACACGGCCACACACGGCCGGCAAAGAGCTTGTCATCTTCAGCACCTGCGCAGCCTTGATGAACTCACCACGCTCGATATTCTTCACAAATGAAGGAATGTTGATGCTCACAGGGCAGCCCTCCATACAAGCAGGCTTGGGACAATCGAGACAACGCTGTGCCTCGACAAGCGCCATCTCCTTTGTGAAGCCTGTATTCACCTCCTCGCGCAACTTTGTTGCACGGTAAGCCGGCTCAAGCTCGGGCATCGGACAGCGTTCGATGGCTGTACGCTCCTTTGGTTTCATCTTGTTACGGAGCTCGACGCGCCAAGCAGCATCGCGGTTTGTGAGCTCGTCACACTCGCTTGCACACTCTTCGCTCTTGCTAAGCTTTTCAATCTCCTGAGCCTCCTCGGCCCTGAAAGAACCAAGACGCTGCATCATTCCGTCAAAATCAACCTCGTGACCGTCGAACTCGGGGCCATCGACACACACGAACTTTGTCTTTCCGCCCACTGTAACACGGCAAGCACCGCACATACCCGTACCGTCGACCATAATGGTGTTCAATGAAACAACGGTTGGTATCGAGTACTGTTTTGTGAGCTTGCACACGAACTTCATCATAATAGCCGGGCCAATGGCAACACAGTGGTCGACCTTCTCGCGCTTGATAACACGCTCGATACCCTCGGTAACAAGGCCTTTATCGCCATACGAGCCGTCGTCGGTCATAATGATAACCTCATCCGACACCTCGCGCACCTCTTTTTCAAGGATAATCAAATCCTTTGAGCGGCCGGCAAGCACCGAGATTACACGGTTACCGGCCTTTTTTAGCGCAGCAGCAATGGGGAGCATAGGCGCTACACCCACACCACCGCCGGCACACACAACAGTACCGAAATTATCAATGTGGGTAGCCTGACCAAGCGGGCCGACAACGTCGGTGATATAATCACCCTCATTGAGGTCGCACAAACGGCTTGAGCTCAAACCCACTTTTTGAATTACAAGAGTGATGATACCCTTCTCGGTATCGGCGTGGGCTATTGTCAAAGGAATGCGCTCACCCTTCTCGCCAACTCTTACAATAACAAAATTACCGGCCCGGTATGACTTTGCAATGAGCGGAGCCTCAACACGCAGACGGAACACTTTTTCCGAGAACTGCTCTTTCGATACTATCCTGTACATAATGATGTTAGTTTTTGTCTATCTATATTGTAACGGGCAAGAAGCCCCACCACTACAATTTTCGCTAAAGCCCTGCCGCGTAACGCAGTTATCACCTTTTTAGTAAACTTTAATCAATAATCTCAAAACCACAATATGGCACCAACGCCTTTGGAATACGAATACCCTCGGGAGTCTGGTTGTTCTCAAGAAGCGCAGCAACGATACGTGGAAGAGCAAGAGCAGAGCCATTGAGAGTGTGGCAGAGCTCGGTCTTCTTGTCGGCATTGCGATAGCGGCACTTCAAGCGGTTTGCCTGGTAGCTGTCGAAATTTGAAACAGAAGAAACCTCGAGCCAACGCTGCTGAGCCTCGGAATAGACCTCAAAGTCGAAGCAGAGCGCTGCGGTGAAGCTCATATCGCCACCGCAAAGACGGAGAATGCGGTAAGGGAGTTCAAGTTTCTTCAAAAGACCTTCAACGTGCTCAAGCATCTCTTTGTGCGACTCCTTGCTATGCTCGGGAGTGTCGATGCGTACAATCTCAACCTTTGAGAACTCGTGCAAACGGTTCAAGCCACGCACGTCCTTGCCGTATGAACCGGCCTCGCGGCGGAAACACTGTGTGTAGGCACAGTTCTTGATAGGGAGTTGCTTCTCGTCGAGGATGACATCGCGGTAGATATTTGTAACTGGGACCTCGGCTGTTGGAATGAGATACAAATCGTCGAGGTCGCAGTGATACATCTGTCCCTCTTTATCAGGGAGCTGGCCTGTGCCGTAGCCTGATGCGGCATTAACCACAGTAGGAGGCATAATCTCTACATAGCCGGCAGCACGTGCCTCGTCGAGGAAGAAGTTAATCAATGCACGCTGCAACTGCGCACCCTTGCCTTTATAGACGGGGAAACCGGCACCGGTAATCTTCACACCGAGGTCAAAATCAATGAGGTCGTACTTCTTGGCAAGTTCCCAGTGTGGAAGAGCATTCTCGGGGAGAACAGTCTCGGTACCGCCGGTCTTCTCAACCACATTATCCTCGGCAACTGCACCCTCGGGCACCTCGTCGTATGGAATGTTTGGTATTGTATATAGTACCTGCTGCAATTCATCGGCAGCAGCATCCATCTTCTCCTGCAGTTCTGTAGCCTTTGTCTTCAGAGTTGCAACCTCGGCCTTTACTGCATTTGCCTCGTCGGCTGCACCCGACTTCATCAACTGACCAATCTTTGCTGCAAGCTGTTTGTTCTGTGCAAGAACGTTATCAAGCTCCTGCTGTGCCGCACGACGCGCCTTGTCAAGTTCCAAAACCTTAGCGATTGTCTCCTCTGCATTTTTGAAATGCTTCTTCTCAAGGCCCTTCAAGACCTTTTCTGTCTCCTGAGATATTACTTTAAGTGTAAGCATAATTTATATTGTTTTAGTATTTTCCTTTTCGCAAAGTTAGTAATTCCAACCTTTAAACCACAAAAATACAATTATTTCTTAATTATTGGCAGCATATTGAAAAAATAATACAAAAAAAGGCAACCCTTTATCAGGATTGCCTTATAACACAGCTGATTTTACAATCAGTTCTTCTCTGCAAATGGAGTAACTGAAACGTAGCTCTTGTCGTTCTTGCCACGCTTGAAAGTTACGATACCGTCAACCAAAGCGTAGAGAGTGTGATCGCTACCCATACCGGTGTTTGCACCCGGGTTGTGAACTGTACCACGCTGACGAACGATAATATTACCGGCTTTACAAGCCTGGCCACCCCAGATTTTAACACCAAGTCGCTGACTTGCTGACTCACGGCCGTTCTTTGAACTACCAACACCTTTCTTATGTGCCATACT
>JAFYWV010000042.1 GCA_017546505.1 Bacteroidaceae bacterium | reverse complement strand
TCTTGATGTTGTTCTGAGCGAGGATAGCTGCAGGACCACCGATTGAACCGAGGTAGAAACCGCCGTGCTTCTGGCAAGCATCGGTCACCTGCTGGCTGCGGTTACCCTTTGCAAGCATAATCATTGAGCCACCGTTCTCCTGGAACAGGTCAACGTAAGAGTCCATACGACCGGCTGTTGTAGGACCCATTGAGCCGCAAGGCATACCGGCAGGAGTCTTTGCAGGGCCTGCATAGTAGATTGGGTGGTCCTTGATGTACTGTGGAAGACCCTCGCCACGGTCGATGCGCTCTTTGAGCTTTGCGTGAGCGATGTCACGGCCAACGATGATTGTACCGTTGAGTGAAAGACGTGTAGCGATTGGATACTGTGACAACTGCGCACAAACCTCCTTCATCGGACGGTTGAGGTCAACGCGTACAATCTCGCCCTCGCCTGCGTTACGCAAAGCCTCGGGGATGAGTGTTGCAGGCTGGTCGTCGAGTTTCTCAATCCAAAGACCGTCCTTGTTGATTTTCGCCTTGATGTTGCGGTCGGCCGAGCAACTCACACCCATACCGACAGGGCAGCTTGCACCGTGACGTGGCAAGCGTACCACACGGATGTCGTGTGCAAGGTACTTGCCGCCGAACTGCGCACCCAAGCCGATGTTGTGAGCCTCCTTGAGCAACTGCTCCTCGAGCTCTATGTCGCGGAATGCACGGCCTGTCTCGTCACCAGTTGTGGGCAGGTCATCATAGTAGTGTGTCGAAGCAAGCTTCACTGTATGCAGGTTCTTCTCGGCCGATGTGCCACCGATAACGAATGCAATGTGATATGGAGGACAAGCCGCTGTACCCAAGCTCTTCATCTTCTCAACAAGGAATGGAACGAGTGTAGCAGGGTTCAACAGAGCCTTTGTCTCCTGATAGAGATATGTCTTGTTGGCAGAACCGCCACCCTTTGTAACCATAAGGAACTTGTACTCCATACCCTCGGTAGCCTCAATGTCAATCTGTGCAGGGAGGTTGCACTTTGTGTTCACCTCGTCGTACATATTGAGTGGAGCATTCTGGCTGTAACGCAGGTTCTCCTGTGTGTATGTATCGAACACACCACGTGATAGAGCCTCCTCGTCGCAGAAACCGGTCCACACCTGCTGGCCCTTCTCGCCGTGGATGATTGCTGTACCTGTATCCTGGCACAATGGGAGCTGACCCTTGCAAGCCACCTCGGCGTTGCGCAGGAATGTGAGTGCCACATACTTGTCGTTGTCGCTTGCCTCGGGGTCATTCAAAATCTTTGCAACCTGCTCGTTGTGAGCGCGGCGCAACATAAACGATACATCGCGGAATGCAGTGCGTGACAAGAGTGTCAAAGCCTCAGGAGTAACTTTAAGGATTGGTTTACCCTCAAACTCGCCCACTGACACGCCCTCTTTTGTCAAGAGATAATACTCGGTTGTGTCCTGTCCGTGCTGGAACATATGGGCATACTTGAATTCAGGAATTGCTGCCATAGTTTTATATATGTTAATATGTTAAATGTTATTCGTTTTTGTTTTGTTAAGTGAATGAATAAAAAGATGCAGTGCAAGGCTTGCGAAGGCCTGAAAACCGCAGTTTACTTGAAGTAAATGAGGATTTTCAGGGCAAGCGTAACGCAGCAATGCGCTTTTTAGTCATTTACTTCCTCGTCGTAGGTCTGATACAAAAAATCATTATAAGGATACTTCTGCACGTGCAGTTCACATACTTTCTTGTAGATAATCTCCTTGAGGTTCTCAATATTCTGTTTTTCACGTGCCGAGATGAACAGGCAGTTGTCCGACAGTTTGTTCATCCAGGTCTCCTTGAGTTCATCAAGAGTGATATTCTCCTTTGTCTTTGGAGTGAGGTCATCCTCCTCTTTCTGAACGTATGTAAAGGCATCAATCTTGTTGAAGATTACCATCAATGGCTTGTCACCGCACTTGAGGTCGGCCAGTGTCTTTTCAACCACCTCAATCTGCTCCTCGAACTCGGGGTGAGACACATCCACAACGTGAAGCAACAAATCGGCCTCGCGCACCTCGTCGAGTGTCGACTTGAACGATTCCACAAGGTCGGTAGGCAACTTGCGGATGAAACCAACGGTGTCCGAGAGCAGGAACGGCAGGTTCTCGATAATCACCTTGCGCACGGTGGTGTCGAGCGTAGCAAAAAGCTTGTTCTCGGCAAACACCTCGCTCTTGGCAAGCAGGTTCATCAGTGTCGATTTGCCCACGTTGGTATAGCCCACCAGTGCCACACGGATGAGGCGCCCGCGGTTCTTGCGCTGTATGCTCTTCTGGCGGTCAATCTGCGAGAGCTGTTCCTTCAAAAGCGACATACGTCCCAAGATGATACGACGGTCCATCTCGAGCTGTGTCTCACCCGGACCACGCAAGCCCACGCTACCACCCTTTCCACTACCGCCGCCGGAACCGCCACCCTGACGCTCAAGGTGAGTCCACAGGCGTTGCAGACGGGGGAGCATATATTTGTATTGCGCAAGCTCAACCTGCACCTTTGCGTGTGCAGTCTGTGCACGCATAGCAAAGATGTCCAAGATGAGCGACGTACGATCAAGAATCTTTATCTTGATTTCCTTTTCAATGTTGCGTATCTGCTTTGCCGACAGCTCGTCGTCGAAGATAACCATACCAATCTCATCATCAGTATCCTTGAGCATCTCTACATAATCGGCAATCTCCTTTAGTTTACCTGTACCCACGTATGTCACAGGGTGCGGATGGTCAATGCGCTGTGTAAAGCGCTTAACGACCTCGGCACCGGCTGTCTGCGCAAGGAACTCGAGTTCGTCGAGATACTCGTTTGTCTTGCGCTCGTTCTGCGTGGCGGTAATCAATCCCACCAGAATGGCGGTCTCCTTCTTAGTTGTCGATATAACAAATTCTTTCATCAAATTATATTTTACGCGAATATACGAATAAACGAGCGAGAAATAACAAGTTTACTTGATTATTTTTCAAAGCGAGTGCAGAAGTATATGCACCGCAGGTGAATAAAGACGAATAAACGAGCGAGAAATAACAAGTTTACTTGATTATTTTTCAAAGCGACGACGCGAAAGTAGCGTCGTTTGCGACGACGGGAGATTTATCTCCCTAAAGGAGTGCGGTTTTACTGCCCCAAAGAAGTATATGCACCGTAGGTGAATGATAGCGATTTTCTTTTGCAGAAATGCAGAAAAACAGTTATCATTGCATTACAAATATTACAAGAATGAGAAAGATACTGTTCACTATACTGCTGCTTTCCTTGCCTGTTATGATTAAGGCAACCGGACAGATGGCCGAAAGACTGTCGATAAATGGAGAATATTGGCAGCTCTACTACTGCCCGATAGAAACCGATATGGCACTTAGTGAAGAAATAGCAAAAGCCATTGAATTATTGCCCGAAACGATAACCGAAGATAGTATCGAATGGGTGAAAGGCCAAAGCACCGATTTATGGAGAAACTATATTGCAGAATGGGAAATCAAGGACAACAGGTTGTTTCTGCGGGAAATCGGAGTTCCATATATTCGGAAAGTCGGGAACAGATTAGAAGATCACTTTTTTACACTGAATGAAGAGAAGCTCAAGGAGATTTTTGCACCATATTACACAACCGAGGGAATATGTGCATCGTGGTTTTGCGACACAATGCGTGCAGGCAGAGGCAAAGAGATATACTACAAACATATGGCTTTTGCAAGGCACAATGAAAATGAATGTCTTATAGTTGTAGACAACGGAGTTGTCAGAGAAATAGCCCAGCACAACAATTACCATAAAGAGGGAATTGCGCCGTCTGATGTTTGCAAAGCACTGACCGAGAATTTTCCCTGGGAAAGATTCCCCGAATATGAAGAGACTAGGTTTGTCTTACAATTCAGCGACTTCATCATTGACGAAAACGGTATACTGAAAGATTGCTGTGTGCAATGCATAAGACCTGACAAGTTTGAGTCAATGACCCAGAAAATCCTTTTTATAAAAGCCGTTAAAGAGATTTTAAAAGAGTTGAAACCCTGGCCGGTGTGGTATATAAACGGTAAATTTGAAACCAGTTTCCTTAATTGGACTTTCCCCTTAAAGAAGCCAAAATCCCTGATGACTAATGGGGGACACTGGAGAAATGGACACACTAAACCACTTTACATCATAACAGCCCTGTAATAACCACCGGCAACAGCTTTAACGAGGCCTTTCATCTCCATCTCAAAAAGCAACGGCAGCAGCTTGTTTATTGGAATGTTCAACTGAACAACCATCTGATTTACTTGTAATCCGTCGCAGTTCTCGCGCAAGGCAGTCATTACAGCAGTTTCTTCGGGAGAGAGGTCAGGGAACAGTTCGGCCTGTCGCTCTTCGGCACTCTTTTTTGCGGTGGTGACCTCCCAGTTCATAGCCTCTACAAAATCGTATGCGCTTGTTATAAGCGCAGCCCTGTTGCGGCTGACAAGCTCGTTGCAGCCCTGTGAATATTGGTCGTTGACACGGCCGGGAAAAGCAAAACAGTCGCGGTCATAACTCTGGGCAAGCGAAGCTGTGATGAGCGAACCACCTTTTGATGCCGACTCCACAACAACCGTTGCATCGGCCATACCGGCAACAATCCTGTTGCGTTGCACAAAGAATGGCTTCAAAGATTCTGTTCCACTCATAAACTCGGTGAGCAAGCCACCATTTTCAAGCATCTGCTTTGCTGTGGCGCGGTGCGCGCCTGGATATATGCGGTCGAGACCGTGTGCAAGCACACCGACTGTCGGCAATCCGGCATTCAGCGCAGCGCGATGCGCGCAGACATCGATTCCATACGCCAGACCGCTGACTATGAGTGTACCAGGAACCAAACGGGCAAGGTCGGCAACAAAATTTTCACACAAAGCCTTGCCATATTCGCTTGCGTGGCGCGTGCCCACAATTGAGACGATGCGACGGGCATTCAGGTCGGCATTGCCGAGCGAATGCAGCACCAGAGGAGCATCGGCACACTCGGCAAGACGGCAAGGATAAGCCTCATCGCCGCAGCAGATGAGTTTAATACCCTTCGACTCAATGAACTCCATCTCCTTTTCGGCCTGCTCCACAAGTGAGCGGTCGCACAGCAGTTCACGTAAACGGGGCGAAGCACCGGGTACTATATCGCCGATATTATCGCTATTCTCAAGCAGTTCTTTAGCACTGCCCACCGTTTCAATAAGTTCTCTAATAACAGCAAGTTGCGGCACCTGCACCCTTGAGAGTGCAAGCATCGCAACTTGCTCAGTTTGTATATGTATTGTCACAATTCCTTACTTCAGGATATCGCAGAAAGTGCTGTCATTTACAAATTTTGCAAACTCCAAATCACTCATAGCTTTCTTTGCCAAAGATGGGTCAAGCTCTACAGCCTTCTTCAAGCCATCGTAAACAAAACTTACATTTGATGTACGTGCACCAAGAACCGCCTTTATGTAGTAAGTCATAGCATCGGGAGTCTCAATAGCCTCAAGAACCTCACGAGCAGCTACATAGTTGTTGTTGAGCACCTGAGCCAACAACGCGCTGTTGGTATTCTTACCCTTGAGCAAATCTGCAGCACGGCCATACTCGCCCTGTGCGATGTAAAGGTTACCAAGAGCCTCATCACCGGCCTTTGCATCAGCACCCTTTGTCATATAATTCTCAGCCTCGGCAACATTACCCTTGAGCAACTCAAGATAGCCAAGGTTTACCATAACCTCAGGAGCAGACTTTGATACTTTCTCGGCCTTTGCCAAATAGTTTGCAGCAGCGCTGTAATCACCATTGTTATAAGCAATCGCACCAAGATTGTTGTATGCACGGTAATCGTTAGGATAGAGTTTTACAGCAGTATTGAGGATTGCAACCTGCTCAGCCTCATTATCTGTAAGTATTGACAAGTAAAGAATCTCCTCAAGTGAAAGCTCTGCAGGGTTCTGTGCATACTGTGCCTTAATCTGATCATCTGAACGGCCGATAACCTGATAGTTCAATGTCACACGCGCACGACGCAACTTAGGAAGGATTTCCTCTGCAAGCTCGGCATAAACTGAAGAGATATTCTTTATCTGCTGCTCACGCTCCTCGGGGTCGCTGTACATTGAGAGGAGACGAAGGATGAGTTCCTTGTCGGGGAGGTTAGACTGTGATACAAGAGTCTTGAAGCCTTCCCAGTCCTCGGCAGTGTACTCGCTGTCAACAACACCGTCGATTTTTGCCTTCTTGAGTTCCTTCTTCATCTGCTTTGCGGCATTGAGCTCGCGCACTACAGCAAGGCCATCATTGAGTTTCACCTCACCGTCGGGAGAAGCGTATGCCGATACCTGAATACCGTCGAGCACCTTGTTCTCGCTATCTGTAGCAACATCCTTGAGTGTTGCTCTGAACTCTTTCATATCAGTGCTGTTGAGTTCAGAAGAGCGAAGATTAGCCTGCTGGATAAGGAACATAATATTAGCCTCCTTTGCCTGCTTGATTACACGCTGGAAAGCATCCTCTCCAACAGCGATGTTTGCAGCAGCCGCTGTCTGGCGGTACAACTGTGATGTTGCGATGCAACCGTCTGCAATCTTCACCTCGGGCACCTCAATTTTCTTGTCACCCTTGTTGATAACGAAACGCAGATAGAGTTCTGCATCCTCCATCTCGGGAACGTAATCATACTGCATCTTCATCTTGAAGCTACCGCCATTGTCGTAAGAGATAGTGCGGTCGTTGCCACGAACTTTCTCACCCTGGAAAGTAACAGGCTCCGAAATAGCCTCGCCACCCTCGTATTTGAGTACAGGAGTGATTGTCAGCACTGATTTCTTATCAAAGAACTTTTCTGGGAAGCGGCCATCAACAACGGCAGGGATTTCGCTACCTACCACTTCCAATACACCTGGAGTAACAGTGAAATACTCCGCTTTCATACTCTTCATCTTTGAGCTACAAGAACTCAACATAACAGCTGCCACAACAAGCAGCAAAAACAATTTCTTAAGCATTGATTTATAGTTTTTCGTTTTATTTTGTCGCACAGCGTACACCGGCAACGCTTTCTGCTACAAAGGTAACGCTACTATTTCAAATATCAAAGCAAAGAAGGGTTCTTGTATAGGTTATTTTGCACTTTTTTTATAATTTTTATTGCGAGGATGGTGAGTTATTATCTCTTCGCGCAGACGGACACGGTCTATATGGGTATAAATTTCGGTCGTTGATATACTTTCGTGCCCAAGCATCATCTGTATCACACGCAGATTTGCACCACCTTCAAGCAGGTGTGTGGCAAAGGAGTGACGGAAAGTATGAGGGCTTACACTCTTTTTAATGCCCACCCGTGACACCAGCTCTTTGATGTGATGAAAGACTGTTATGCGGGATAGTGGCTTTTTCAACCGTTCACTGATGAAGACATAATCCTCATAACCACGTTTTATGGAAATTCTATTGCGATCCAAAAAATAGGCTTCCAGTTCAGCTATAGCTCTTGACGAGATTGGAACAAGCCGTTGTTTATCACCTTTTCCGGTAACACGAATGAACTGCTCATCGAAATAGAGATCAGAGAGGCGAAGCGCACAAAGTTCAGACACTCGCAATCCACAACTATAAAGAACTTCAATCATCGCTCTGTTTCTTTGGCCCTCGTTAGTGGCAAGGTCAATTGCATTTATAATGTCGTCAATCTCCTGCAGAGTCAGGACATCCGGCAAACGCACACCAATCTTTGGAGAACGCAACAGCTCGGTAGGGTCCTCCGAGATATATCCGTCCAGCAGCAAAAAACCATAGAATGAACGCAATGACGACACGATACGCGCTTGAGAACGGGCATTCACACCAATATCGGCTATAGCAGCAAGAAACTCACGCAAATCCTCAAGCCCGACCGAGAGCAAACGCTCTACATCGCCCAAAAAAGCCACGAGCTTATTTATGTCACCAAGGTATGCCTCAACAGTGTTCTGCCGGAGAGATTTCTCGAGCTGCAAATGGATACGATAGCGCATCAAGGGCGATTTTGAAATACTATTCATCGGTGACAACATTTTTCACAGGCGAAGTTACAAAAAAATAACAGAATTGCGACACCGTACAACCATTAAGAATTTGAAACCTTATTTGTTTGCTCACTAAAAATAGTTATCTTCGCAGTTGAAATAAGAAACCAATCAAAATTCTTTCTAAGAGCAGAACGCAAAATGAGCCTTACGACCCCACTCGACCAGTACATTGCCGACCACAGCAGCCCCGAGGGCGACTACCTCTACAGGCTGTTCCGCGCCACTCACGTTGAGATTCTGGCACCACAAATGGCGTCGGGACACATACAGGGAAGACTGTTGAAATTCCTGGTAAAGATGATACGACCACGCAGAATTCTGGAAATAGGCACATTCACCGGCTATTCGGGACTATGTATGGCCGAGGGGCTTGACGAAGGTGGCAAACTCTACACATTTGAAGTCGAGGACGAACTTGAAGATTTTACACGTCGTTGGATAGATGGCTCACAGTTTGCCGACAAGATTGAATTCATCATTGGTGATGCACTTGAGATTGTACCGACGCTGAACGAGAAGTTCGACCTCGTATTCATCGACGGCAACAAGCGCGAGTACATAAAGTATTACGAGATGGCTATGGAGCATCTCAATGAAGGTGGTTGGATTCTTGCAGACAACACCCTTTGGGACGGACACGTGATTGACCCGGACAGACAAGATGCACAGACAAACGGTGTAAGAGCTTTCAACGACCTGATACGGAACGACGAGAGGGTTGAGGTTGTCATTTTGCCACTCCGCGACGGACTTACGATAATAAGAAAAAAATAATCATACAATGGACAGTACAAGACAAAACAAAATTTCACGTCTCATTCAAAAAGAGTTGAGCGAGATACTATTGAGACTACAGAAAGAGACACGTGGCATTATGGTCTCGGTGAGCGCGGTGCGTGTCAGCCCCGACTTGGGCATAGCAAAGGCCTATCTAAGTGTTTTCCCATCGGAGAAAGGCAACGAAGTTGTAGAGCACCTCAACACAAACATCAAGGCCATACGCTTTGAACTTGGCAACAAGGTTCGCCACCAGTTGCGCATTATCCCGGAAATAAGATTCTACATAGACGACTCACTCGACTACATCGAGAACATAGACAAACTGTTGAAAGAATAACGACGCATATATTGATTTACGACTCGTCGACACAACTTGTCGGGACGACATAACAATGTAGATATAGAACACGCCAATGAATCTGTCGCTATACATAGCCAAACGCTATCTTTTCTCAAAGAAAAGTCACCAGGTGATAAACATCATCTCAGGCGTTGCCATTGCGGGTATAGCTCTTGCAACAGCAGCTATGGTGTGTACACTGTCGGTTTTCAACGGCTTTCAAGGCGTTGTAGCCAAACAGTTTTCGGCCTTTGAAACCGACCTGAGAATAACAGCAGCAAGCGGTAAGACCATTGCCACAGATGCTCCGGAAATAATCAGGGTAGCCGAACTGCCACAAGTATCGGGGCATACGTTCAGTATAGAGGAAAAAGCTATGGTCGGCATTGGCGGTCGTCAAACAGTTGTAACAATAAAAGGCGTGGACAACGCTTTTGCTCCACTCATAGGAATTGATAAGGTTCTATACGGACCTGGCGAATTTGTTCTCAACGATGGTATAAACGACTATGCCGTGCTTGGCGGAGGATTGGTACAGGAGCTCAACTGCGGGATACTCTTCACAACACCATTGGAGATATTTGCTCCAAACAGATTGGGGGCAGCAAATCTCACAAACCCAGCCAGAAACTTCAAAAAAAGCGAGCTGCACTCAACCGGATTGGTGTTTGTTCTGAACCAGCCCAAATACGATTATGAGTATATAATCACATCTGACAGTTTTGCACGTAGCTTGTTTTCACGAGCTGCCAATGAAGCCACATCGATGGAACTGAACATTAAGAGCAGTGCAAATGCTGACAAAACAAAGAAAGAGATTGAGAAAATCCTCGGCAGCAATTACACGGTACAAGACAGATACGAACAACAAGAGAGTGTATACAAGGTGATGCAGGTTGAAAAAATAATCTCATACATCTTTCTCACCTTTATACTGATGGTTGCCTGCTTCAATATAATTGGCTCCCTGGCGATGCTCATAATAGAGAAACGGGAGAATATGATAACTTTGCATAGTTTGGGAGCGGAGCGCAAGACCATAGCTAACATTTTTGTATTTGAGGGGGCTATAATCTCAACCATAGGGGCCGTGATAGGCATAATTGCAGGAGTCGCATTAAGTTTTGCACAACAACATTTCGGACTTATATCTATGGGAGCATCCGACGGATTCATTGTCGACAGCTACCCTGTTGAAATCATACCAGGCGATATTGCTGCAACGTTTGTCACTGTCGTTGTTGTCGGCTTCACCACAGTATGGTTGCCGGTAAAGGCTCTCACAAAGAGATATGTATAAAAGAACGGCAGCGCAATCAAACGAGCACAACATTCTTCACCTCAACCGGATATTTAAGGAAAAGGGAGGCCTGGTCACCGAACTTGCCACCGGCCTCGGTTGTACAGAACTGAGTTGTCCCACCTTTTGTACATAAAGCATCCATAGCCCTGTGACGAGCCAGATAATCCTTCAACGATGCGGCAACAGCGGCACCCTGTGTAACCAATGTAACATTCTCCGGAGTGTACTTTCTGATTTTCTCAAGGAGTATTGGATAGTGGGTGCAACCGAGGATTATCGTATCAATTTCGGGGTCACGGGAAAGGAGATTTTCAATGTGGCGTTTCACGAAATAATCGGCCCCATCACCGGCAAACTCATTGGTCTCGACAAGCGGCACCCACATTGGACAGGCTTCACCGGTCACTTCAATGTCAGGAAAAAGTTTGCGTATCTCAAGTGGATAGGAGAGAGATTTTATCGTGCCCTCTGTTGCCAGCACACCAATGTGGCGGCTTTTTGTGATATCACCGACACACTCGACAGTTGGGCGTATGATACCCAGCACGCGACGGTTAGGGTCCAGCAACGGAATATCAATCTGCTGTATTGTACGCAAAGCCTTTGCCGATGCTGTGTTGCAGGCAAGAATAACCAACTGGCATCCTTGACGGAAGAGATATTCAACTGCCTGACGGGTAAACTCATACACAACATCAAACGAACGTGTACCATAAGGAGTACGGGCATTGTCGCCCAGATAAATGTAATCATACTCGGGCATCAGCCGCTTGATTTCATCATAGATTGTCAAGCCTCCATACCCGGAATCAAAAACACCTATAGGCCCAGCCTCTTTTGATAGTTGCACAAGTTTATCCATACCATTTACAGTATATTCAGTTCCTCAATTATTCCTGTCCCTCTTCATCGGATGCAACATCCTCAACATCTGTTGCAACACCTTCACCAATCACAGCCTCTGTATCCTCTTGTTGCAGAATCTTCACCGTTGTTTCTGTCTCAATGAGAGTTGCATTCTCCGTTTGCTCTGCAGGTTTTAAGACCCTGAGAAAATCGTCATACCCATCAAGGGCTGTAACCGGTTTCTCGGGATTGAGCAAGGCATCGAGCAACATCCTGGTTATATCGACCGATTTCTTGGGATTGATATACTTATACACAGCTTCATCTGTGTCTATTGCATAATCAATATCGCAGGCAATACAAACCTTTTCAAGCGCAGCCGCAACAGCGCCATTTGAGGGGGCAAAAAGAGAGTCTTTTGCCTCGGCAAGCCACATTTTCAATTCTTTACGGAATTTAACGCTATTGTCAACCAAGCGCTGCAACTCATTCTGCCTTTTACGCAGGATTGGCTCGGGAAAGTCGCGATAGCCATCAAGGAAAGCTACATACTGACGTGTCAACTCCCTCTCGTTATGTTCAATCTCTTTCTCGCATCGACTGCGAAGAAGTTCATAATCAGACACCGCCTGCTTGTAGGACGGCAACATCTGCAATACGCTATTGCTGCTATAATACCCGAACTGCGCTTTTGCAGACACAGCAAAAGCGAATAGTGACAAAAACAGAAAGAGTTTACGCATTGTTTACGATTTTACTAATGGTGTATAATTAACAGAAGACAACCCCCCTGAAAAGGGAGTTGTCCCATATAAATGAAGACTGTATTACTTGGCTACCGCAGGAACAGCATTTGCAGCAATACCGAGCTTTGACTTCACCTTTGCAGTAACATCTTCGCAGATGTTTGTATTAATGAAAGGTATGCTGCCGGCTGCATCAAAAATACAAACGTATGAACCCTCCTTGCCAACTATAGCAAGAGCATCCTGGAGTTTCTTATTTATCTCTGTCATTTTCTCCATCTCGGCCTTCTGAAGGTTCTGCTGTATCTCTTGTCCATACTCCTGAAGACGCTGCTGCAACTGCATCAACTCCTCATAACGACGTTTCAGGATATTCTCGGGAACAGAATCCTGTTGCATCTTCTCAAACTCGGTACCCTTCTTCTCAAGCTCTGTGCGGATGCTGTTGAACTCATCAGTGTACATCTTCTCAAGCGCCTGTACATCCTTCAAAGCCTTGGCGTACTCAGGCATAACCTGAATAATCTCAGCTGAATTTACATAACCGAATTTCTGTGCCAAAAGACTCATTGGAGCCAGCATCAAAATCAAAATCAATAATTTTTTCATCATCTTCTATATTTAAATTAAACAAATTCTATCCATTAGACTGCCAAATCAAGCATTTGTAACACTAACAAATGTAAAATAAAGTTATTTATTCTGAATATCCCAATTTCACAAGCACATCTTTACTGATATCTATCGATGGAGCCGAATATATCAGGTTGGTTGACGACGACCTGTCAAACACCATTGTATACTTCTTCAACTCACAAATATCCTTGATAGCATTGTAAATCTCCTCTTGTATGGGCGCAATAAGGCTCTCGTGCTTTTTATAAAGCTCACCGGTCGCGCCAAAATAGAGACGTCTCAATTCGCTTGCCTCTTTCTCCTTGGCAAGAATTTCCTCTTCACGCTCAATACGTTGTGCATCGGAAAGGAAAGCCGACTCGCTCTGATATTTCTTATAGAGAGTCTCGGCCTCCTGCACAAGCTCCTCAATCTCGCCTTGCCAACGCTTCGATTGCTGGTTAAGCTGTTCGTTGGCACGCTCGTACGCCGGAATATTCTTCAGGATATACTCCATATCAACAGTAACATATTTCTGTGCCTGCGCCCCTGCAAAGGCAAACAAGCATACAACCAGCGTTAAAAAAATTCTTTTCATAGCCAAATGCCTTAATATTAAAACTCCTGTCCCAGGATAAAGTGGAAGTGACTGCCACCATATTGAGACGAACCAAAGACCTTGTCGAAGCCATACGCCCAATCGATACCTATCATTCCAATCATCTGCAGGAATACACGCACACCCACACCGGCACTACGTTTGAGATCGAAGAGATTGAATTTAGAGATATCCGTCCAGGCATTACCACCCTCTACAAAAGCCAGACCATAGATACTTGTTGAATTCTGCAACATAAATGGGAAACGCAATTCAAGTCCGAGACGTGTGTATGCATAACCCTCATAACCGTATGGTGTAAGACTACCGTTCTCGTAACCGCGCAAGGCAATCATATCTGTGGCATAGTTGTACGAATATCCACTCATACCATCACCACCTACATAGAATGTCTCGAACGGAGACTTCTTGTTCCTGTCATAACTACCCAAGATTCCGAAATCGGCACGTGTCATCAATACAAGATTGTACTTGCCGGGAGTGAGTGATGTAAATGTCTTGCTGCGGAACTTAATCTTGTAATACTCTATCCACTTATGCTTGTCGCGTAGTTCAGCCTTATATTGCGGTGAATTGGAATTTGTTGCAAGATTTGCATAATCCTTGCCGTCCCAAGCCGAGTATGGCGGAGTTGCAGAGACTGCCAACGAAAACTCAGAACCCTGACGTGGGAAGTAAGGGTGGTCGAGTGTACTGCGTCCCAATGTTAGCTGAAGGTTCAGATTATTACAGATACCGTCTGTTATAAGGAAGTATTGCCAGTTCTTCAGGTTGTACACCTGATAGTTCAGTTCGGCCGACAATGTAAAGTTGTCATCCGGCCAATTCAGACGACGGCCCCAACCCAATGAGACACCGTACATCCTAATGTATTTGTCCGGGTCATAATACGATGACATATTATTGTATCCATAGCCATTATAGTTACCATAGCCATAGAGATAGTTGTAATAGTTATTGTAGTAGGCCGAGTTATAGTAGCTATCGGCAACGTCTGTCTGCATTGAGAAGAATGCCGATAAAGAGAATGAATTAGGACGCTTGCGGCCAAACCAAGGGTCAAAGAAGTTTATGCTGTACGACTGATAGTAACGGCCATTTGTCTGTGCACTGATAGCAAACGTCTGTCCGTCACCCTGTGGAATGATACCACGGCGCACACCATCCCTGCGGAAAAGGTTACGTATTGAGAAGTTCGTGAATTTCAGCGACAACTTACCAATGATACCGGTCTGTCCCCAACCGGCAGACAACTCAATCTGGTCGCTGCTCTTGGGCTCAAGTTTCCAGTTCATATCCACAGTTCCGTTCTCGGGATTAGGCACTGCTCCCGGATCAATTTTCTCGGGGTCGAAGTGTCCCATATTCGCGATATTACGCCAAGAACGCTCAAGCGCATTCATTGAGAAAAGGCTACCCGGCAGTGTATAGAGTTCTCTACGCACCACCTCTTCATATACGCGGTCATTTCCGCTTATGTTGACACGGTCAATAGTCGCCTGCACACCTTCAGAAACACGAATTTCCAAATCGACCGAGTCGTTCTCAATCTTTGCCTCCACCGGCAAGGCATTGAAAAAGACATAACCCTCATTGTAATACAGGTTCTTCACCGCATCTTCATCGACCAACAAACGGTTCTCAAGTTCATTCTGGTCATAAACATCACCGGCCTTCATACGCAACAGGTAATCAAGGTGAGCTGTAGAATAGACACTGTTTCCCACCCATTTTATACTGCGTATATGATATTTTGAACCCTCCTCTATACCCAAATATATATCGACACTCTTGTCGTCGAACGGCACAACACTGTCCTTCACAATGCGGGCATCGCGATAACCGTTCTCAGAATATTTGGCAAGGATTTTTTCCTTATCCTCGGCATATAGTTCCTCTGTAAACTTTTTGGGCCTGAAGATAGTGTATATTATGTTGTCTAAACGGGTTTTTTCACGGATTTTCTTCATCGCATATTTCACCTTGTTGTTTGAGAGGGCGTTTGTACCTTCTATATATATACGATGTACTTTAACTTTATCTTTCTTTGAAATCTCGACATCCAAAATCACACGATTATCCTCTGTAACGTCCGGGCGTTGTACAAATCTCACCTCGGCATTCTTGTAACCTTTTTCATCATAATAATTCTTGATGACCTTTTCGGCACGCGAAATTATGTCCGGGGTAATGTGTCCGCCCTGATGGATACCTATCTTGGACTCAAGCTCCTCACGCTCTGTTTTCTTTATACCCAGAATGTTGAACTGAGATACACGAGGACGCTGTTTGAGTGCAATACCCAAATAGATATAATTACCTTTTATACTGTCGGCTGTGATACATACATCCTCAAAAAGGCCGTGTTTCCAATAGCGTTTAATTGCATTTGTAACCTCTTCGCCAGGCACAGATATGACATCGCCCACCGACAAGCCCGACAAGCCAATCACAACAGACGGTTCAAGGTTGTCTGCTCCCGACAGATTGAACCCGCCGATTGTATATTTGTGCGCGGCACCGGTATATAGGATTGTAGGCTTGACAACAACCTCCTGAGCCGACAACGTCGAAACAAAGAGTGCCATCACAGCCAAAATGGATACTTTCAAAAATGGTAAAAACCTCATTTTGTAATTTTTATTCTTCATTTGTCACTTGTTCACCAGTCAAGCCGTAGCGGCGTTGACGACACTGAAACTCATATATAGCCTTGCAAAGCTCTTCCTTGTTGAAATCGGGCCATAGTATGTCTGTAAAATAAAACTCAGAATACGCCAACTGCCACAAAAGGAAGTTGCTCAGACGTTGCTCCTTGCCTGTACGTATGAGCAAATCCGGGTCTGGCATAAAGGAGGTGGTCAAAGCTTTGTCAATTGTCTCATCGGTTATCTCCGAGGGGTCAATATCACCATCCTTTGCCTTTGATGCAATACTACGTACAGCCTCGGTCAGCTCCCACTTTGAAGAGTAGCTCAAAGCCAGCACCAACACCATCGCATCGTTATTTGCCGTACGCTCGGCACAAGCATTAAGGCGGTCACGCACATTCTCGGGCAACTTACTCATATCGCCTATCACACGGAAACCGACATTGTGCTTGATGAACAGGTCTTCCTCAATCGACTCAAAAAGCAGAACCATCAAGGCTGCCACCTCGGCCTCAGGACGTTTCCAGTTCTCGGTAGAGAATGTGTAAAGCGTCAAATACTTGACTCCCAATCTAAGAGCATCTTCTACCAACTGACGAACCGCAGCCGCACCGGCGTGGTGCCCCTCTTGCCGTTCTTTACCACGAAGCTGCGCCCAACGGCCGTTGCCATCCATAATTATGGCTATGTGCGCAGGCACTCTATTTTTGTCAATCTTCTCAATAAAGTTCATTGCCATATCTTCTAATTATTACATTTTCTATATTTTGGCGACAAATCGTATGTCACAAATATCGACAGGAACGAATAGCCATCCTTGTTTTTCATCAATCCACTTTTTATACCATAGGGATCATCCGGAACAGCCCTACCCGTGCGCACCACATCCAGATTATCACTGAACGTAAAGCGATAAGTGAGTTCACACCCTATATTCAAACGTTGCATAAATTTCCATTTCAAACCGACGCCCAGGGGTATATTCGGCGTAAAGACGTGCTTGGCCGGAGCCGGAGCATACGTCACTCCCAAACCTGCAAATACGTAAGGAGCCAACCTGCGCGAACTCTTATAACCAGAGCCGTCGCCATAAGCAAAGAAATGGCACTCATACTGCACTCCCAACTCATACAACATTCGTCCGAACTCAAAATCGCCACCGGGGAAAGCAAATTCTCCGCCGGCACTTTTGCCCGTAATACGGGCAATGGCAAAATCAGCCTTTAAAGCCATACGAGGGTTGATATTGTAGCGGAACAGTGCACCACCCATCATACTGAAATTATCCAATGGAGACGAGTAATTCGCATCGCCATAGTAGGTACAACCGCCTATCATCGCTCCAACCTCGTAACGGTATTCAAGACCATCGGCACGCACAGCTGTAACAAAGCACAACATCATTGCACTCAACACAAACCTACGCACCAATGCCATCATCCGCATATACTCACTTCTTAAACCCCAAACGGTTAATCATTCCCTTTCTGACAGCCAACTGCTCACCGGCACATATAATCCACACAACATTATCCGAACCGACAGCCACGACAAATGGCTCGTCACATCCCTTCAATGACGAAGGTATGCGCTGATAAAAACCTTTTGGTGCTTTCCAGGTTATACCATTATCACGTGATATGTAGAATGATTCAAAAGCCTCAACATCCTTGCCTTGTGCAACTCCGGCACCACCGACAGCATAGAGAAATCCATCGTACCCGAACACAGTCAAGCCCTCCAATGAAGGACAAGAGTATACGTTGTTCTCATTTTCATATTTCACCCAAGCGGTCTCGGTAGACAACTTACTCCAAACCGTCGTCTTACCACTCTTGTCTTTGTCGGGATAGCCCACAACAACATATCTGACAATATTCTTGTTATGTTTCATTGCACACGATGCAGTCGATACGCCATAGAGCGGAAAACCGGCTGGCACCTCTCCTGCACTCTCAAAAGCGACACCGTCGACAGTTGTCAGCAATCCGTTATCTGCAGCCACCCACATAACCCCTTCATCATCCGAAACTCCGACAATGGCTACCAAGCCGCTGCCACCATAACACAACGTCCACTCTTTGCCGTTAAGCGAGGTATAAAGCCCATCGCCGGCAATCACATACAGAGCACCGGAAAACGAATGAGCAGTTGCCAAATCCGCTGTTTCGGGCAGGCCCGTAATAGCCTCACACTGCCACGAAGGAGCACCCTGCATCCCTGTTGTCGCAAGCACAAAACCCTCATCTTTTTTACCAAACAGGCACATCTTGCCGTCGAACTCCAACGCACGCAGCGGCACAAGAGCATCATCAGAGAGATATTCATCGCTCCACATCATCATCTCGGGCTCAACCTGATGCACGTTTACAGAAACCGTATAATCCCTGTGATACTCGGAATCAGTAGATGTTATACGAAACTTACGTGGCGTTGTAAAGTCTATAAATTCGTCGGTAAGAAAACCCTCGAAACTATCGGTACTGTCAACATAAATCTGTGCATAGCCCGACAATTGCATATCAATCATTATGCTGTCCACCTCTGTGCCATAGGGCAAAGAGTCTGCATTGAAAACTTCGCCTGTCTGCTGATTTATAGAAAAAACATAAGAACTGCCCAGCACTGTTTTCGTCTCAGTCGTGTCCAGACCTTCCGATGTAAACGCAGGATATTCAGAAGTGATATCCCCAATGCTGAATGATTTCAAAACCGCATACGGCGAGAGGGTAACCTCTTCTACACCATCCAAGCAAGAAGTAGCAACCAACATCAACACCGAAAAACATATCGCTAAACTTTTTTTCATACAAATTTGCACTTTTCGTTCAATCTGCAAAAATAGCAACATTTTTTGGTTTATGCGACATTTGAGGCTTTATTTATAATATTTTAAAATAATTAAGGGATTTTCACCTGTAAAAGTGGAGGATTTCATTACCTGAAATGGATTCTCTGCTTGCAGGGGACAATACGCCAAGCGAAGGAGCTACCACTCCACATCCCAACTCAAGCGATGGATTAATCTCTACGCGAGCCTCATCCCAAAGCGAAGAGTCTATAAAAGACTGCAACAACGTCGCTCCACCCTCGACAAGCAAACTATTGACTTTACGCGTACTTAAATGAGCAAGTATTTGGGGCAACAACGGCTTATCGAAATCAAGCACAATTTGTTCAATATTTTTACCAACCTTATCTTCCTTTTCACAAGCTGTGTAAACAACAGTAGGCAGCTTCCCATTGAAAATATTCAAATCTACAGGCAAAGAGCCGGTTTTGTCAATCACCAAGCGCAATGGGGGACGCCCCACCCAATGACGTATATCGAGCGAGGGGTTATCAAGCAGTGCAGTATGCCGCCCCACAAGAATGGCATCACTCTGCGCACGCAAGCGGTGCACTGCCACCTGCGACACAGATGATGATATTTTCACAGCCTGACCACCATCGCGCAACAGGTCAATAAAACCATCGGCACTCTGTGCCCATTTCAGTGTCACGTATGGACGCTTGTGTACTTGAGATGTAAAAAAAGCACGATTTAATCGGGAACATTCAGCCTCGAGAACGCCGACTTCAACATCCACACCGGCAGCTCGCATACGTTCTATTCCGGCCCCATTGACCTGAGGATTCGGGTCGGCCAAGCCTATGACGACACGCGGTATTCCCCTAGCGATTATCATATCACAGCAGGGCGGTGTCTTGCCATAATGAGAGCAAGGTTCAAGAGAGACATACATCGTTGAACGCCCAAGCAGATGTTTATCCCTCTCGGCAACTGAATTCACGGCATTCACCTCAGCGTGCGGTTCACCCGCACGAATGTGAAATCCCTCACCAATTACACGACCGTTACATACAATCACAGCCCCAACCATAGGGTTAGGCGAGGTACTTCCCGCTGCGCAACGTGCAAGCTGCAGGCAACGCTGCATATAGAGTTCATCAACACTGCTCATTGTAAATTATTTTCACATTCATTACATTTGTCAAAAAAACAACGACAAACAAAAAAGATTTATTATGATACTATTTTTTGCACTTCAGCGTCACTATGACAATCTCACTTGGTACGCAAAAACGCACTTTGCGCCTTGATGTTCCGACTCCGTTTGTAGTGATTACCGTTGCACCGCTTGTCGTCTTGTTCACTCCACGCAGGAAACGCCTGCCGTAGCGTGTATTTTTTACAGGCGTATAAAGCCCAAGAAGTGACACTTGACCGCCGTGTGTGTGCCCCGAAAAGACAATATCAGCAGCTGTAGATGAACGCTCGGCATAATCGGGGGTGTGACAAAGCAACATCACAAAAGCCTCTTCATCAACAAGCTCAGCAGGCTGCACGACAAGCGAATCATACGCGAAGCTATCATATACTCCGGCAACATAAACCGTATCACGCCCACGTTCTATGGCAACGACATTGTCTGCAAGCAGATCTACGCCAAATTCATTCATAGACATAATTGCAGCCTCCTCATAACGGCGTTCGTGATTGCCAAGTACGGCAAACACTCCATCGGACGGCTTTACAGCAGAAAGCGAATGGAACAGTTCATCAAAAAAAATCGCCGAAGCCACATAGTCACCACCCAAAAGCAGCACTCCAGGCGACTCTTTCTGCAGCCTACGCACAAGCTTCTCCAGACGTTTCCGGTTAAAAAGACTCGGGTAATGCAAATCGGACACAAAAGCCACCTTGTAGCCATCGAATTCCTGTGGAACACTCTCATCATCAAACGTATAACGCTTGACGCGCCCCACCCCATCGGGTGACAACGAGGCACAAGACGAAATTAGCAGCATCACTGCTGCCAAAATCATATAGTGTAAGAGAACATTTTTTAATCTCACTTGCATATAAGCACCGTGGCGTATGCGGTTATACCCTCCTTACGTCCTTCAAAACCAAGTTTTTCAGTAGTAGTAGCCTTCACCGACACACAATCGACATCTACGCCAAGCACATCGGCCATAGTCTGTTGCATTGCGGGTATATAAGGGTTCAACCTTGGTGCCTGCGCGGCAACAGTTGAATCAATATTGCCGATAGTGTAACCCTTCTCTTTCAACAGCTCTGCCGTGCGTCGTAGCAGTATTTTACTGTCGATATTCAAGAACTCATCGGAATTATCGGGGAACTGATAGCCGATGTCGCGCAGATTTGCAGCCCCCAACAAAGCATCGCAAATAGCGTGGATGAGCACGTCGGCATCCGAATGCCCGGCCAAGCCATACCCATAAGGGATTTTTACGCCACCTATCCAAAGGTCACGGTTCTCTACGAATTTATGGACATCAATTCCAAAACCTACACGTATCATAGCAGAATGTTTAACGACGACGGAAAAGGTCTTTCAAGCCATCCAAATCAAACGATAGCGAGAAACGTAATGTCTGGTCAAGAGGGTTGCTTTGGGCTGTCGATATAAGATAAGCGGCATCGAGCGAAAAGACACTCATACGGAAACCTGCTCCCAAAGTAAAGTACTTTCTATTGCCTTTGTAGGCATCCTCGTGATGATAACCGGCACGCAATGTAAACTGTCTGTTATAGCAGTATTCAAGACCGATACCGCCATATAGCTCACGAAATTCCTCAGCCGCGCCACCAGGAGCATCGCCAAAAGATTTGAATATACCCGATATTGAAGAAATATCGTTATAACCCGTGCCATCCAACCAAGCCTGATACTCGGAATAACGGCTCTCTTCATCCACATCCGGAGCAGGATTCTCCTCAAGGAACTGTTCATACGAAGGCTTTGTGGGCACCAACAGTTTATTTATATCAAAGCTGATTGACAAAGTGTTATACTCATCGAACGGCAAAAGCAACGATGCACCAAAACGCAAGTTGGTTGGAATGAACTCATTGGTTGCACCACCATCGTATGATATTTTTGTACCGATATTTGAGATATTCAATCCAAGACCCAACAGACACTCGCGGCTACCCATAAAAAGATATTTATTGTAGTACAATGCAATATCGGCAGCAAAAGCGTGACCAGGTGACATATCATCCTGGTAGTCATACTGCAGGTCACTGAAGATATAACGCAATGCTATGGCCGCAGAAAAAGTCTCGGAAAGCATACGTGAATATGCGACATCAAAGGCCAACTCGTATGGTTTGATAGTCCATTCTGCACCATCCTCACCGGCAAAGACCTCACCAAGCGAGAAATAGGTCAACGAAGAGCTCACCGCCGAATAGTTACCTATGCGGTAGAAACCGGCAAGGTTGACAAGATCAATATCACTTACCAACTGACGAAGCCACGGAGTATAGGACATAGACACACCGGCACGCGCAATATTGAACGGATACTTTGCAGGATTCCAATACTGTGAATTTGCATCCGGCTCTGTTGCCACACCCACGTCACCCAAAGCACCGGCACGCGCATCAGGAGCTATTGAAAGAGATGTCACTCCTGTGTACACAGGGTTGAATTGACTTTTTGAATTCTGCGAAAAAGCAGGAATAGCCATCACGGCCAAAAGAAACAGAACTGCTATATTATTCTTCATCATATCTAAATATTTTTACCGGCAGCAAAAAACTGTCAGAAACAATTTGTACATTATATAACTAAATTTTCGTTTATTTATTGTTTACCACAACAAATTTTCCATTTTTCACAGATGAAGGAACACCCCCCTCAGTCACATAAGCCCTTACGAGGTACACACCTGCCGACAGTGGGCGGCCACCTTGCTTGGCTACGTTCCACTGACAAGTGTAGACATTGGTATCACAAACCACACGCTCTTTATTGCTCCAATAGAGACGCCCCTGAACATCAAAGACATCTATGCACACTTCTATCTCACTCTCGGGACGGTTGTGCATCAGAGTGAATGTCACAGGTGAATTTGCAACAACCGGTGCAGGAGTCACTTTCAACTCAGAAAGACCGGGGGCAAGCGACGGATTGACGTAGAAAGAGATTTCTGCAAGCGATGAATTATTGTATAAATCCCAAGCACGCAACTTCAAGGTGTGCCACCCTGCATCAAGAGTTTTTAGCGGCATACTTATTGTTCCGCGTGTGTAATCACCGACAGCCGGTACAAAGGCACTGTTAAGATTATACGTGTGATGGATATCGTTATCCACAATCGCGGTAATATCGTGACCGACACCTGTACCCATTGTATTTATACCATTCTCGTCATACAGTTCCACAAAAAGGGCAGGATTAGAATTTACTTCACTGCCATCTATGAACGAAGGCGAATTCAGGTATAGTTTTATCTCCGGACCGACACTGTCATTTCTGAAATCCTCGGCAGTTCCTCCCACTGTAAAATTGACAAAACGTCCCTGTGCCGATGAGACAAAGGCCGTATCGACAGCATAAAGGCTCAACAGACCGTAGTCATTGCTATAACTTATATCCAATGGAACAGGCATACTCATTGCAAAGTAGCCACCACGCACAGAATCGGTACCTGTAAAAAGAGTTTTGTTATAAGCGGTGTAAGTGTGGCTTCCAAGACCGGTATTATTACGTGTACTAACCTCAACTGCACTATCAAACAGTGTAGAATATAGCACTCCCGAAAAATCCGAAGCCAACTCACCCGACCTTGTCAATACACGACCCTCAACATTCAGCAATGAGCCTGCGCTCACCTGTGTTGTCTCGGACGCATCAACACCATTTACCCTATCTACCACAATGCTGTATTGCGGATATTTGAGCCTTAACGCCGGGTCGCCCAAAAGTATATACTGCAACTTGTTCACTGTCCTGTCGCTGCCATACGTTATGACATTACACTTAGCGATTCTCATAGCATCACCTACCGCCATCACCTCGCCGGTGTTGACCGGGCGCATAACAACATCTGAGAACTCCTTGTTTATAACAGAGTTATAACTTTGCATCACAGTACGCGTAGTTGTAAAAAGACCAATCGCACCACCATCGGCATTCATTATCGCCGACTCGGCAACAGAGTTGTCACCCATATCAAAAGGACCGATGTCACACGACGCAGTCACCCAGAAGGGCATACGCGGCAATTTTATCGTTGCCATATCAGACGCCTTCCACACCATCTCGTGCGACAGGAGATTGGTACTTCCGTGTCCCGAGTAATTGACTATAAGAGCTCCTTTCTCAAGAGCATTGTATATCTCTTGCGTAACTGCAGGATAACGTTTTCCTGTTGCAGAAACCTCAATCTGATAATCATCCCAATATATACGGTTAAGAATATAAGAGTTATACTCTCTTTCATATACAGCTGCGACAGCATCAGCATCCTTCATATGCTGGTTAGGCATATTCTCATCACCATCATCACCCAAGAGCAGAATGGTATTTTGCCATCCACCTGCATTTTTGTTCTGCATATAAGCAATAATCTTGTCTACCACGGCATTGGCATCAGCAACAGACTGCGCGGGGATACGTCCCACACCAAGATCTACCTTGTCACGTGTATGGTTGCTACCCTCTCCATCATCAAGATAACCCATATAATCCTCAAGGACATACGAACGGATGGCATCTACAGAATTCTGCGACTCGTAACACAGCAGATAATCCTCTTGCTTGCGTCCGGGGAATGTTATCAAGCGATTGTCATACCAGCCGTCACCGAAGAGAAGCAGATATTTTGGAACATCCTCATACTCGACAGCCCGGTCATAAAGCATCTTCATCAAACGACGATAAGCCGTCACATCGGGCGTTCCCGATGCAAATTCATTATACACCTGCTGGGCTGTCACCACCTCAACCGTAAGACCGTCGATTGAGCGGTGCGCAGCGGCAAGACGCTCTGCCGCAGCAAGGAATTTACCGTTTGACGGCACAATGATAACCATATCCACTTGCCCCAAAGCGTGCAAGTTCTGGTTCGGAACATTCCCCATCACCTTAACCGCGGGGAACGAACCTTTGACATCCACAGCCACAAGATTACTATTATTACCGGCCGAAGCAACCACTGAATATGTCGTGCCGTCGAGCACACCCTCAACCTCCTTTATTTCGGAGGGAGTTGTGACATCCCACACCCTTGTATCGCTGTTACAGTCCGCTACTTCAAAAGTAGCATAACCTTCACCTTTCAAGTCTCCACGGAACAAGGTCGACGAACCGCGCAAGGCAAGAGAACGACGATAATTGACCGAAAGATAGTCAAGATAACCCACAAGCGAGCTGTTGTTTGTATTGTGCACCAGAGAAAAGACCGGATTGTCTGTAATGCCACTTGACAAAGTGTAAATTCCCTGAGCAATCTTTCCGACTTCGCCCGATGAGGTACGACCCACCGTAAGAGAGCCTGCAGTAACGGTATTATCACCCTTTTTACACACAATGGAAACACTGCTTGAAACCTCACCTCCGGTAGCAAAGGAGAGTCCTATGACAGCCGCTCCCTCGACAACCCCGTCAATAGAGAACTTATAATCCTTCTTGCGCCCCTGAGACTGCGAAAAAGCATCGTTGTCAACAAGCACACGACCGTATGAGCAGAGGCTCTTTTTCTCCTTTTCATAAAGAGCATAATCGGGGTACGAGGTATACACCGTTGACAAAGTGGGAGTGAAAGCCACTTTCGGGAACTCCATCGGCTCCACCTCACCCTCTGTAAGGAAATAACAGCCATAGTTTGAGTATACATTTTGTGTGTGAACATAACTTCTGGTGCCATACTCCCAACTCAATGTTCCGTTTGCATAAAAAAGAACATAGCCATTCTCGCGCCATAGCGGCACCTCGCAGAGGTCATCGGGCAGAGATGCCAAATCATCCTCGGGCAACAAATGACCTCCATAACCAAACAGACGCACCTTTGCCGGGTTGCTAAAGCCCATATTTTTAAGCTCCTTGTCTGTTATTTTATGCACCCCGTTCGACTCGACAGCCACACGCACCCATTTACCCTCGGCAAGCACCGACGAGGCTGCATAGCGCTCTGCCGGCGCGACGGTTGCAGCAACGCGCTGACGCTGCGGCGCAGAGTGCTTGTCCAGTACCAGTTTATAAGAGTTTATGCGATAATATTTCCCATCCCGCATCACAACAGGCAAGAAGTACACATCAAGCTGCGCGCGCTTTGCCTGTATACCGACACTGCACTCGACAACCGGCATCTCGGGCAGTGCACCATACTTTTCCACAAGTGCAAAGCGAGCAACATCCGCGTCACTCATCATCTGGAACTCGGGATACTCAATGTGAGCCGAATAACCATATTCGGCATAATCATCCGGCAGTTCTACCACCTGTGCACATACAGGCAACAAGGTATCCGCACACTGGTTATTCCAATCAACCATTTGGAACTGTCCCCGCACCATTGTCGCAGAGAACAGCAAAAAACAGAATATCAATAGTTTTGTCTTCATATCGTTTATCTTATGTGAAAGTCAAGAAGTTTTTCCTCACCGATGTAACCTTTAAGGTGCGTACCGATAGTCACAGGCCCTGCGCCTGCAGGTGTACCGGTAAATATCAGGTCTCCGGTTTTAAGCGTGCAGAAACGGCTTACGTATGCTATAACCTCGTCAACCGGAAAGAGCATCTGTGACGTATTTGCCTTTTGCACAACCTTGTCATCTATTGTCAACGAGAATTCAATATTGTTTATGTCGTAATTCTCCACCGGGCGAAAATCGCCAAGCACCGCCGAACCGTCAAAACCTTTGCTCATATCCCAAGGCTCGCCCTCGGCAATGAGTTTGCGTTGCAAGTCGCGTGCAGTAAAGTCTATGCCTACGGTTATTGCATCATAGTAGCGATGCGCAAAACGTGCCGGAATACTTTTGCCAAGTTTGTTTATGCGAACGACAATCTCGGCCTCATAATCAATCCTGCCCAAGAAATCGGGAACATAAAAGTGCTTGCCATTCTTTATGATAGCCGAGTCGGGCTTCATAAAAATGATTGGCACGGCCGGTTTCTCGCAACTGCCGTCGAACTCCAATGCGTGTTCTTTGTAATTTTTACCAACAGCTATTATTTTCATTTTCAATCAAATTTCCTCTGTCACATCAAGCCCTTCGAGACGGTTGAACATCAAGGAGAGATGAGCATATAGTGAAGTATTCTGCACAACAATATTCTCGGGGACACGTATACGCAGAGGAGTAAAGTTCCAAATGGCTCTTATCCCCCACACAATCATCTTGTCGGCAACCTCCTGCGCACGGTCGATAGGCACTGTGAGCACACCTATCTGCACATTATGCTTTTTCATTTTCGCCTCAAGTTCGTTGATATGATATACCGGTATCCCTGCCACGCTGTGGCCGACAACTTTCGGGCTTGTATCGAACGCCGCCACCACCTCAAGACCAAACTGTTTGAGTCCGGTATCATTCAACAACGCACTGCCCAACTTTCCTGCACCAAAGAGAAAAGCCTTATGCATACGCGTGAAGCCCAAGAAATCCTCGAGCACCTCGAGCAAATTATCTATCTCATAACCCACACGGGTGCGACCCACAATATTCACACAGGAAAGATCTTTCGCTATCTGCGATGATACAATACTTGTCTCCTTGGAGAGACGTGTCGACGACACATACTGCTCACCACGCTGTTTCAGCAAACGACACACCGAGAGATACCAAGGCAAACGCCTGAGTGTCGGTTCGGGAACTTTTTCTATCTTCGTCAATTGAGCCATTTATTTCGCGCGTGTTTGTATATAACGTGACAAAAGTAATGTTATTTTGCGAAGCTTTGAAATTTGTCGCAAAAATATTGTATCTTAGCAACCAAATAATTTTACAACAAACACAACAGACAATGAAGAACAACGACTGGAAAGACCGCTTGAACATCGTATACTCAACAAACCCCGACTTTGCATATTCCACCGATGAAAAGGAGGAAATTGAGACATTGCCCAAGCAACAACAGAAGCTCAGAGTGGGTGTTGAAAAGAACCACCGTGGCGGAAAAACCGTGACGATAATAAAAAACTTTGTAGGCACGGAAAACGACATAAAAGAGCTTGGACGTATGCTGAAGACAAAATGCGGCGTGGGCGGAAGCACCAAAGACGGTGAAATTCTTGTGCAGGGCGATTTCAAGGACAAAATCATTGAGCTGCTCAAAAAAGAGGGCTACACACAAACAAAATAGTAATAAAAATTCGTATATTCGCACATCAAAACAGGACAAATCATTTTAAAAGAATAGAATATGTCAAACAAATCAAAACTTTCATTGGCAGCCGAGCTTCTTAAAATCAAGGCTGTAAAGTTGCAGCCCGAGCAACCATTCACTTGGGCATCGGGTTGGAAATCACCATTCTACTGCGATAACCGCAAGACATTGTCATTCCCGGCATTGCGAACACGCGTAAAATTGGGACTTGCGAACCTCATTCTTCAGGAGTTCCCCGAGGCCGACATCGTTGCAGGTGTAGCAACAGGCGCAATTGCACAGGGCGCTCTTGTTGCTGAGGAGCTTGCAAAACCATTCGTCTATGTACGCCCCAAAGCAAAGGATCACGGAATGGGTAACCAGATTGAAGGCGACGTCTATCCTGGCGCAAAAGTTGTTGTCGTAGAGGACCTTGTATCTACCGGCCTCAGCAGTCTGCGCGCTGTTGATGCCTTGCGTGCAGCAGGCGTTGAGGTAATCGGTATGGTAGCATCGTTCACATACGGTTTCGGCGTTGCAACCGAGGCTTTTGAGAATGCCGGTGTAAAACTCATCACACTCACCGACTACGAAGCAGTGCTCGAGGCGGCAAAGGAGACAGGCTACATCACCGAGGAGGTTATGCCAACACTCCAGGAGTGGCGTGCAAACCCGTCAGAATGGAGAAACGACCTGAAATAACCGCTTATGAGCCAATACGAAAGCAGCGTTAAAAACATTCCCTATCCACAGGCAAGGGTATATGCAAAACTGGAAGACCTCAACAACCTTGAGGCACTGAAAGACAAGCTCCCCCAAGACAAGGTGAAGGAACTCACATACAGCCGTGACGAGGCAACTGTGAGCGTACCACCAATGGGCAATGTCACCATCAGAGTGGTCGAGCGCGAAGAGCCTAAATGTATCAAGCTCGAGGCTGTGGGCTCACCTGTTCCCATAACCCTATGGATACAGATTATACCCAACGGAGACGAGGCAGCCAAGATGCGGGTAGTAGTAAAAGCAGAGATAAACTTTATGCTACGCTCAATGATTGAAAAACCACTCAAAGAGGGTATTGAAAAAATGGCCGAAGCGTTATCATTGATAGCTTATTAAGCTGAAACATAAAAAAAGGTGTTCCGGAGTATGGCGCGTTCGACATCACCCCGGAACACCGTTTGTACAATATATATGACTATGGCAAAGAAACTTTGGGAAAAGAACACAACCGTAAACCCCGAAATTGAGCGTTTTACCGTTGGACGCGACAGAGAACTGGACCTTTTGTTAGCCCGCTACGATGTCATCGGCTCAATTGCTCACAGCACTATGTTGCAAAGCATCGGTCTTCTCACACAAGAGGAAACAGAGAGTCTGCACTGCGAGTTGCGCAACATATACTCCACCATAGAAGATGGAGCATTTGTAATCGAAGATGGCGTTGAGGACGTGCATTCACAAGTAGAGCTAATGCTCACACGCTGCTTGGGCGATACCGGCAAGAAGATACACAGCGGCCGCTCACGCAACGACCAGGTACTTGTCGACCTGAAGCTGTTCACGCGCAACGAGTTACAGGAGGTTTGCGCTGCCGTAAAAGGGCTGTTCGACGCCCTCATTGAGCAGAGCGAGAAACACAAGGAAATCCTGTTGCCGGGCTACACCCATCTGCAAGTGGCTATGCCATCGTCATTCGGCTTGTGGTTCGGAGCATACGCCGAGAGCCTTGCCGACGATATGCTCTTTCTGCAGGCCGCATACAGAATGTGCAACCGCAACCCGTTGGGTTCTGCCGCCGGCTATGGTTCATCGTTCCCGTTAAACCGCACAATGACAACAGAACTGTTAGGGTTCGACTCAATGAACTACAACGTCGTATATGCACAGATGGGACGCGGCAAGTGCGAGAAGAACGTAGCCTTTGCCCTTGCAAGCGTTGCCGGCACACTCTCAAAAATGGCTTTTGATGCCTGTATGTTCAACTCACAGAATTTCGGGTTCGTCAAGCTCCCGGCCGAGTGCACCACAGGCAGCAGCATTATGCCACACAAGAAAAACCCCGATGTCTTTGAGATTATGCGCGCAAAATGCAACCGCCTGCAAGCACTCCCAATGGACATCACAATGATTATGAACAACTTGCCAAGCGGATATTTCCGCGACCTACAAGTCATCAAAGAGCTTTTCCTGCCAGCATTTGCCGACATCAAGGAGTGCCTTTCAATGGCAACATACATCATTGAGCGCATAGAAGTGAACAAAGAGATCCTCAACGACAGCCGCTACGATACAATGTTCAGCGTCGAAGAGGTAAACCGCCTTGCCACAGAGGGTATGCCGTTCCGCGACGCCTACAAGAAAGTGGGGCTCGACATTGAAGCAGGCACATTCACACCCCATAAAGAGGTGCACCACACCCACGAAGGCAGCATAGGCAACCTATGCAACAAAGAGATAAGAGAGATTATGTACCGCACATACGACGAAATGGACTTTCAGAAAGCACGTGATGCCGAACAGACACTGTTGGGCAGATAAAAAAAGTTAAACAGCACGGGGAAAGCAATATACAACATCCCCGTGCGTTTACATTGCATATACTTATGATGAACAAGTTCACCCATATTATATTGTTGCTGACAACCATCCTCGTCTTTGCCGGTTGCGAAGGCGAGAACCCCTACTCGAGCTATCACGTCAACTTCATTTTCGACGGTACAGTCCACCCCTATATCCAAGCCCGCAGCCCCGGCCAATTCATCTGCATAAGGCAAGGAGCAAATATAGGAGAGTACCGACTCACCGACGCACTGGGCAAGACCCAAACAATAAACATTCCACAGATACATCTGCAACAAGGAAAATTCTATTACGGTCTTGGCGGACTGATAATAGGCACTCCTATTTTTAGCGACGGTGTTCTTATGGCATACGACTGGGCGTGCCCCGGGTGCGACCTTGCCCGCTACCGTGTAGAGATAGACTACACGATGGGATATGCCACCTGCCCCCACTGCGCAACAAGATTCGACCTCAACAGCAACGGCATAGCCCTTGAAGGAGATACCCGCCCGCTATGGCAATACCGCGTGTTCGACAACGGCTCCGAGGTAATAATAAGAAACTAAGAACAAAACACTTTCCACGCCAGGCAAAAAGCTACACATTTGCGACAAACCGCAAACATTAAACAACACTTGCTGTAAAAAATCAAAGCAAGTTTGTATATCTCGCCCGTTTATTATATCTTTGCACCCGTTGTGACAAACCACAACAACATAAAAGGTCGCTCGAATGGTGGAATCGGTAGACACGAAGGACTTAAAATCCTTTGGCATTTAAACGCCGTGCGGGTTCAAGTCCCGCTTCGAGTACAAACACTCTTTATAACCCCTTGTAAGATAAGCTCTTATGAGGGGTTTGTTGTTTTTACATAAACACTACATAAACATTTCCCCGGATTATAGCCTGTTTCTCACAAGAAGCAGGCTAAATATGTTTATGTAAAATCATACACGCACTAACAGCTCAAGACCAGCAATAGCGCTAAATTTCGAGCAATGCTCCTTATCCTTAAGCTGATATTTGACTTGACAACACAACAAATAAGCCACAAAATATTAGCAAAAATTCTCATATCTGGTGATAATTCGCAAAAAGGAGCAAAAAAACGATAGAATCACGTTCTAAATCGGCCACTCCAAGAGCAACCACCCTATTCAGAGATAGCCACAAGGCATATCCTAATATAAAATCACTTTTTTTCAAAAAAAATCGTTTTTTCTTGAACTCATCGCCTATATATTCACTTTCAACACTAACTCGCGTATAAAAAGCCCATTTTAACAGTTTTTAAGTTTCTGTTTTAGAGTTATGAGTTTCTATTTCAAGGAAACGGATTTCTATATTTTATGGTGAATTTCTGCCAAAAGCCACCCCTTTAATTCTTGCTACCTTTGCTTTCGTAAAGCTCAGAAAACAAAACATAAACATTAAATATATTAAACTTATGAAAGAAAAAGAAACAAGGATTTTAATCGTCGATGCAGATAAATTCGACGACTTAATAGAAAAGGTTGATCGGTTATGTGAAAGCCTTTCTATTAATAAGGAGAAAGCAAAAGAAGATTATCTAGACTCTGAAGAGGTTATGAGAACACTTGGCATTTGCCGAAAGACTTGGCAGAATTATAGGGACAAGAAAATCATCCCCTACACGAAGATTAGCAGGAAAATATATGTAAAGCGCTCTGACCTCGAGAAATTCATGCAGACAAATATAATCAATAGTAGATATGCGTAATGTAACAAACAAAAACTCTTCGGTAAAGACAGTAGCCGGAGATAACACTACCGAGAATTTTAACGAGCAAGCGGAGGCTGCTCCAGTTATCAACCAATCAAACAACGAAGAAACAATTATGGAAGTGACAGATTTCCAGAGCTCAATGGTACCCCAGACTGGTGCTTGCGAGACAACGCCCGGCAGCGGTGTACAAGAGGTTGCTACAGTGAGTGATAATGAGTCTGCAACAGATGCGAACAACCAGGTAGAAACTATCGAAACCTCTACCGTCGCCGTTCTACTTGCCTGCTTGGGCGATAAGATACCCAAGATAATCAGAAAGGTATGCATGAGCTACCTCGAAGCAAAGAAAGCTGGTTTAAAGATCTGCTTTTTCAAATTCAACCGAGAAGTAAACAACAGCCATGTTAAAGCACTTTACAAAAGTGTGAAAGACAGCATGCGATTTACACGTAGCTGCTATGTCGTACCACTTCGACCTATCCTGGAGAGGTTCAAAGACATTGAAGTCTATGACCTTGATGGCAATCAGATAACACTCGACACTCCGGACATTGAGCTATACCTCATTGTCTATGACGGTCAGCACCGCTTAACTGTCTGCGAGTTTCATTCCGAGGTCGACGTTGAGCTTGAATTGAACGAATTCAACGGCATGCATCCTTTGGACACCATAAAACTGATAAACTCAGATCAAAGAAATTGGAATGGCCAGGATTTGCGCGACTCCAATGTAAATGCAGGCATCACCACGAACAAACTCTACGGAGAAGCCAAAATCCTTCAGGAACGATATGGCATTACAAACAAAGCGGCAGAATGTGCACTTACGTTCGTACTTAATACAACCAGGATTTCGGACCTTATTGCCGGACGAGACACTACGAAGTTTAACGAGGATAATGCAAACCGCGGCAAAGGCATCTTGAATGCTTGTATGATGAACTTTGCTGCTTGCAAGGAGGCAAAGAAGATAGAACTTCTATATGCCATAATACATACCCATATAAACACCCCAGACAAGGAGAAAGGAGTTTTTGGCCGTAACATGAAACTTCTTATGGGCACAATGTCGGCGGACGATCGCGAAACGGTCAAGCGATTTATTACCGAGAAGAATTTTGGTCAACTGAACACCTTCGTTAAGGATAGCTACAAAGCCTTTCTGAAGCTTGGATATAGCGAGGAGGTACTAACTCAGATGGAGTCCGAACTTGATGAGCGTATAGCAACTTACATTGAAAAAGTTGATGAAGAGAACCGAGAGAAGTTAACCAAGAAACCTCTCAAGTCAGGGCGCGTAAGCGAACTTATCAAGCACGACTTGGCCGTTAAGAACAATATTGATCAGGAGAGACTAGCTAAAGCTATTGCCGCCAATGATAATGCTCAAAGGAAAGCACAGGAGGCAAAAGACGCCGTTGATAGACTTAAAGACTCAATAAGTTCCAAACACATAACAAGCAAAGTTCAATGACAAGGAAGTGGAGGTAGTGAGAGTACCTCCAATAATACAAACCGCGCCATTGCTCTGTATTGGCAATAAAATCAGTAACTAATGAAAAAAACAAAAATTGATTGGACCAAGCAAACCTGGAATCTAGTAACAGGATGTACCAAGCATTCTGCCGGCTGTGCTAATTGCTATGCCTTGGTAATAGCAGAAAGACTGAAGGCGATGGGTAATGCCAAGTATGCCAATGGTTTTAAACTCACGTTACACCCCAAAGCACTGGATGAGCCGTACACTTGGAAAAAACATCGTAAGGTCTTTGTCTGTTCCATGAGCGATCCCTTCCACAAAGATGTTCCTAAGGATTTCATTGACAAAATACTTAAGGTCATAGAAGACAACCCTCAACACACTTTCCAGATGCTGACCAAGCGTGCGGGGGAGATGGTTGCATACTTCAAGGACCGCGATGTACCAAGCAATTTATGGGTAGGTGTTACCGTAGAGAATGCCGACGTTAAACACCGCATTGACTGTCTTAGGGAAGTAGCAACTCCCAAAAGATTCCTATCGATTGAGCCGCTCTTGGGGGAGCTGGGTGATCTTGACTTAACGGGCATTAACTGGATTATCGTAGGAGGCGAGAGTGGTAAAAACGCTCGTCCTATGGCAGAAACATGGGTTCTTGACATCAAGAGGCAGGCTGATGCTAACGGAATACCTTTCTTCTTTAAGCAGTGGGGAGCCTGGGGAAGAGACGGTGTAAAGAGAAGCGTTAAGGCCAACGGTAAATTACTGCAAGGTAAGATTGTACAGAATATGCCAAAGGATAATATAACAGAATAATAACCAGGAGGCGGTGAGAGTCTCCATAATACTTTAATTTATGAAAAAAATAAAAAAAGGAAAAGTTGCTGCAAAGAGTACTGCAACTGTGAGAAACGATGAGACTTGCAAAAGCGAGAGACTTTGTAGCATCGATGAGAAGATTATGCCAGAAGCTATAGTTCCGGCAGTGGAAACTAATGGACCATCCGCAGACGAGGAGAAAGGGATTGCCCAAATCACAGATGAACCGATTACGAAGCCCGGGGTAAGTTTGGATTGCATTTTTCGCTCTAGTGGACGACAGTTCATCAACAAACCGACATACGAGATAATGCAGGAAGCGATGAATGAGCCCTTATATATGCAGTATTGGATATACTGTCTTGAAAACGGCGTAAAGGGGTTTGAAAAAGATATCAATAAGGTGTACGAGCTTTTGGACTATCTGAATACAGAAATCGGTCCTTTCTATCTTATTGACAACAGATTAGCACAATACATTTTTAACGGTTGGGGATGTGAACACAAAGATGAAGAAGCTGCTTACGATCTTTGGGCAAGAGCTATGTGTGAGTGTAAAAAAAAACTTGAAGATAAATCTAAAAGAGGAAGTGAATTTTATTTAGCTTCGCTTCATGAGAGCCTATACAATAGTATGTATGCTGTTGGATATTGTACTCTCTACGGCCTAGGTACTGAAACCAACGCCAGGAAAGCTGTTTCATTGTTCCTGGAATGTGCTAGGATAGATGTGAATACAGATGATCTTCCATTCTATGTTGAGGGTGGATGGAAACCATTTCAACGCCAAGCCTATAATGCTGTTATAAATATTTATACACAGGGAATTGGCGTGCCAAGAGATGATAGTAAAGCATTCTACTACAGGAAACTTATTTGCGATATGGGAATAGGAACCAGCCAGGATTACATAAACCTTGCAGCCTGTTACCAAAGAGGAATTGGAGTTGATAAAGATCTTGCAGAAGGTTTCAAATACCTAAAGAAAGCTGCAGACATGAATAACAACGTGGCCACAGATCTTGTTGCAGATTGTTTATGCCATGGAATCGGAGTCGCTAAAAATAATGAAGAGGCACAAAAGTATAATCTCCGAGGAATAGCAATCGTTCAAGACAACCCGTGGGAGATGGGGTAATGAAATAACCGGGAGGTGGTGAGAGCGCCTCCGTAATTTAGAAATATGGCAAAGAAAATCAAGCCGCACTCCACTGGATCAGGTTTTGAAGCCACATTCAAGAATGGCACTCTTGATATACCAGACCGGCAGGGAGGATATCTCATCAGCACTGGTTGTGGAGCCGGTAAGACAGAAGGAATAAAGGAACTTATCGCCCTCAAACAGGATGAAGGAGTGATCTACTGTGTCGACACCAAGGCTGAGGTGGATAAGATGTATAATCACCTCAAGGATAACGGCATTGTAGCAGAGACACATATTTTGCGACTCCACGGGGATGCAACAACTGAACTTGATGCCTATCGAGATCACCCGGAGGAAATAATGCTGAAGAAGGTAATCCTGCTTACCCACGTTAGGTTTTGGAGTGACCTGATTCATTACTTCCTTATCTTCAATCCGAAAACAGATCCTGGCGCTTTTGATGGAGACTTTGAGTCGCTTATGAAGAGGGAAGATCTCCGTAAGTGGATATTATTTGATGAAACCCCTCTATTCTATGTACCATTCGCAAAGATAATCCGGGCCGTTCTCGGATGCTTGACTGAAAAACGAGGCAAATTATGGCAGTGTAAGAGCCCAAGTGACATGCAAGACTCTTATATGAAGTTTGTAGAAGGAACACCCGAAGCTTTTAGCAAGAGCAATCACAAGCTAGGTCGTCTGAAGAGAGATACAACCCTTGCTATCATTCCTCGCTTTTGGAATGCTTGGATCAATAGAGGAAAGCAGGATAAGATGGAGTTGCAGTTCTACCCAACCGATATTTGTCTGAAAAATATCAAGACGCATATACTGTTCTACGAAGGCGTTGGAGAGGTGCTATTAAGAGGAATCAAGAATATCACCTTGCTTGATATACCAGGGAAATACAACTCTACTGTAGACTTTATCCCTCTCGATGTAGAACCACAGAAGAGAAGCGAGAAGTTTAAGAAGGCAACCTTTGATACTATGATGGACGAAGTAGAGAAAACTTTGAAGGTAGAAGAAGGTAGTCAAACGCTGATTGTATGCTGGAAAAATACAGGTTCTCGTATTGATAATCAGCAAAGCGGTAAATCGGAATGGAAAGACCTTATTGATGCCGACCTAATGAGAAGAGGTTTTCTAAATGGAACTAACTACTCAATAACCTATTTTGGTGCAGCCGATACAAAGAGCACTAATCAGTATAGGAACTATCAGAATATAATACTCCTTGGTGACTGGAATACACCTGAGAACTTTGCAGGCCGTGTTAGAACTGCCTTCAATTCGGATACTACTATCGAGGATTACAGAGTCTGGTATTATACTCAGCTTATCTGTCGCATTGGAATAAGAAATCTGACGGGCGGTAACTTCAAAGTATATTACACAAAAGATTACAAACCATTATTTATTAACCAACTAAAGAATTATTTGAATATGAATAAGTACACGCCAAAAAGTAAGCCAAAGAGTAAGAAGCCTTGGTTTGACGACATTGCGAAAGCCTGTGGTATCAGAGAGCCGATGAAAGGAGATATTGAGAAACTTGCAACAATGTATCCCGATCTTAAAGCTGAGATCGAAACCAGACATAGCTACACCTTGAGTATTCCTCTTTCACAATTGGCTGTAATATGCCCAAAGAAAGAGATGCGAAGAAGGGCTTATAACCCACTTGTCAAAGCCTTGGGAAAACTGAACATAATCCTTGTTGTATCATAGCATGTGTGGGTTTTTGCACTACGGACTAATCTTATATAGGGGTTGAAAAACTCACCTACAGAGAAGAATATAAAATCTCCTTACAACTTCCTGTAATGAGCGAAGCGAATGGAAGGGGAGTAATGTGAGGCGAAGCCGAGGATTACGACTTGTCTCCTGACATTGTTCTCTTTGAAATACCAAGCCAATGGCTTGAAGATACAAAGATTGTTTGTCAGGGAATTAAAGGAGTTCCAATTTCTTTTGCAGACTGACTGAAAAACCTTTATGTTTCTCAAGCCTTTGGCTTGTGGCTTTTAAAGGAAATACAAGTCAGTATGTCCAGTCTAACCTTCACTCCGTTCAGTTTAGCCTCCTTCCGCTTCGCTCCAGGTTAGTAGAATATGGGTATAATACTTTTTTATTGAGATTAAATATTCAGGGGTCTCATTCAAGGTAAAGTCTTTCCCTAGCCGAGCGTTAGCGGAGGATGGCGTAAGGGGAAGCGTATAACATAGAATTATCGACCAGTCCGTAGTAAGCAAAGAACCACAAAAAGAGAATCGTGTTCAAAAAAAACTTCTTACCAAATGTTACAAACGTTGTTTAAATTTTAAATGATATAATTGAATGATAAGAAAAAAAGTTTTTATATTTGCATCCGCAATTCGGATATTCAATCAAAATGAGCAATTATAATTCGGATTTTCAAATATATTTAGAAGCAAACAGTTAATTTGTACACCAATTATGTATAAACGTATTATCGATATTCAAAATCGTCTTGACGATGCAAATTTCTTGTTAGGAGCACGTCAGACAGGTAAATCAACTCTTTTGAAGGAGTTGTTTCCTGATACGATCTATTACGACCTTCTGAACACCGATATTAGAAAAAGGTTTCAAAAGAACCCCGAACTACTTCGAGAGATGCTTCAGAATAAACCTGCGGGAACATTGGTGATAATTGATGAGATTCCAAAGGTACCCGAACTGCTCGATGAGGTTCATTGGCTTATGACAAATAAGGATATAAGGTTTATTCTTTGCGGCTCAAGTGCAAGAAAGTTGAAAAAGCAGTCATCCAACACTCTTGGTGGAAGAGCTATACCGATGTTCTTTTACCCATTGGTGAGTGCCGAGATTCCTGATTTCGACATTTATAAGGCTATTCAGAACGGTATGATTCCTCGTCATTATATGATAGAAAACGCAACAAGACGCTTGAAGGCATACGTTGATATTTTCTTGAAGGAAGAAATAAAAGAAGAAGCGCTGGTTAGGGACATCGTTTCATTCGAACGTTTTTTGGAGGTTGCCGCAATATGCGATGGCGAGATACTGAATTATGAGAATATAGCAGCCGACTGCGGTGTGTCTGCAAAAACCGTTGCAGCCTATTTTCAGATACTATACGACACTTTGGTCGGATACGAAATACCTGCATACACCAAACATATCAAGAGAAAATTAGTGCAGGCTCCACGCTTCTACTATTTCGATGTTGGTGTTGTAAACTATCTGTTGGGCAGAACAAACCTTAAACGCGGTACCGATGAATTCGGACACGCCTTTGAGCATCTGGTCATTCAGGAGATTGTCGCTTATTTGGGCTATACCGAATCAACAGAAAAACTGTCCTATTGGAGAACATATACCGGTATAGAGGTTGATGCCATAATAGGTGATGCCCGTATCGCTATTGAAATCAAATCTACCGATGAGGTCCAAACCAAGCATAAAAAGAATCTTAAGACATTTGCCGAAGAACACCCCGATGCAAGAAAAATCATCGTTTCGTTAGACAAAATGACACGTGAAGCAAATGGAATAGAGATGATTTATGTGCTCGATTTCTTTAAAATGCTTTGGAGCGGACAAATAATCTAATCAGAAAAGCAATGAGAGAGAACCGTTAAAAGTTCTCTCTCGTTTTGTTTACCACCAGGATGACAAAGGTCTTCCTAAGAATCTAACCTGCTATTGTTTCGAATCTCTAGTGATTACATAAGCATAAACATATATGGAGTAGCTATTTGTGCCACAGCCTCCATATTTTACATCGCCAATTTTAAAACCTTGTTCATGAGCGATTTCCTCAACTTTTGCGGCCACCCATTGGGCTGCAGTCTGAGCATAGAAGATAATCTCTTCAATGGAGATGTTGTGTTCACGAGCTCTCCTATTGATATCGTTGGTTACTCCAATATATACACGTTTCCTCTTTCTTCTGCTATTTTGGAGTTCTGGATGAATGTCAAAGAGAAGCGCTATCACTTGCTCTGCCTTATAATCTCTGCAATCAATGCTTGTAATTTCCATATTCTAATTTGATTTTAGTACAAAAATATGTTGGTTACAGACATTGAAGGTTGTGATTTTACCATTTACTGCAAAAGTATTTAGTGGCAGAGATGAATTGGCTACTATTATATCTTAACAACCTTTTTAAAAGTGATATTCATATAGAGTTCAATAGAACAATCTTACATTTAAATTATTCTTACTGTGGGTTATCATTATATCTTTCATTCTCGATGCACCTAGTTTCTTTGCTGATTTCTTGTAACACGGTATAAAGTCATCGATTCCTGTACTGAAAGGATAACCAAATGGAACTGTTGGCCACATATAAGGAACTGCAAATCCTTCTATTCCTCTACCGGTAATCAAATCCATATCAGCACAGAAGATATTG
>JAFYWV010000041.1 GCA_017546505.1 Bacteroidaceae bacterium | reverse complement strand
TGCAGATCATCTTGCCGATTACGTGATAAACGTCCTCGGTATCTACGACTGTTACGTAGGGAATGTAGTCCCTTGCAAGAATGTTGAATCTGTGGTAGTAGATGTTGTATCTTGCCATACCTTCTCCTTTCAGGCAGCCTTTGCCGCCGATTTTTTGACGAAGAATCTTCTTGATTCCGATACGGTTACGAATTGCTCGTAGATATCGGGATGCTGCATCTGCAATCGGAACAAGTCCTCCTTGCTGATACCTGATTTCTTTGATGGATTGTAGGTGATAGTATAATCGGTTCCGTCTCGGCTGTAAGTAGCCGTACAGCACCGTCCCATCTCATCCACGATCCGTCCTTGCAACCGTTTCATTTCGTTGTCTATGCGAGTGATCTCGGCATTGAGAGCGGATTTTTGCTCCTTCAGTTCAAGATACCTCATAGCGCCGTTCACGTTTGCGAAGCTAAGCTCAATCGCAACCGCATTAGGATCGGCATCTCCGAAATGATTCTTTACACTCTCAATAATCAAGTCACCGTCCTCAACGTATGGGGGAGGGACTCGTGCGAGAATGTGGTTATGCCAGAAATCGTATTCAAGAGAGATCAGCTCTTCCTCATAATCTCTGTCGCGCGTGATATGACGGATGATCGTTTCGTTTTCACTGTTGCCGTAAAGACAGCAGAAGAACACGTGGTCTACGTTAATAACCGCCATATAATGCCGACCTTGGATCTCGTAGTTGACGGGAACGGCTTCAACACCGTCACGCCACCAATGGTCTGTTGCATTGTAGTTTGTTGTCTTGATCTCAAGTATTGCCGTTTCGCCGTTTGGCAGGGTGATGAAGTAATCGACGTCAGCCAGCATAAACGGATACAACGGATGATAGAACATCTTTTTGACCTGATAGATGTGATAGCCCGTCCTCACGTGGAAGATCTCGGCAACCAAATCCTCAAGTAAATGTCCCATTTTCTTTTGCACCCAGTTATCCTCGGGATCCTCGTATGTTACGATCTTGAGTTTGTCGTAATATAAGTCCCGCGCTGTTCTGAATGGCGATACACCGAGAATGGATGCAGCATCGCTGCCACCGATTCCTCGTCTTCGGTATTCCAACCAATCGCTCTCCGGCAAGTCCTTTGTGTCTACAAGCACGTGCGGCTTATAGCTTTGTGTTGCAGTGTCGGGCACCTTATGCACCTCGCCTTCTGCATTGCTTCAAGAACACCGCTTGACGGTATTCCGTTCGCAAGGGATACTTTGTTTCTTTCTTCTGCTCCTTTCTCAGAATTTGCTGCTTGATCCTGGCGTTACTCTTTCCGTGAGGACGCCTTCTTGGTTTGTTGTTCATTCTTTTTCTGAACCACCTTTCATTATTTATTTCCATAGCCTTGTGGCTTTTGGACAAATAAAAAAGGCGAGAATGAACCTCCAAGCCATAGATCGGCAGTGGCGTTTACGGTGACCGTAAACCAAATTCATTCTCGCATTGTGGGCAAATAGCCCTATAAAAAATAAAAATAGCCAGTATTAGCCCATAGCAAAAAAGCATAGGGGCAGATCATACTGACCGCATACAAAAATAACCACGTGTGCATTGCGGGTAACAACCCACGGTGTCCCGAAGGACGCGCACAAAAATCAATTACAAATACATTATAACACAAGATGTGGTGTTTGTCAAGATGCAATATCCATATCTTGTGTTTTGTGATTGTCAAAAAATATTTTTATTTTCTTTGCAGAAAACAGACATCCTCCTTTGTCTTTATGGGTACACAGGAAAAAACTGTGAAAAATTCAAGGAGGAAACATCTATGAAAAAAGAGAAAGACATCATCAGAGAAGAAGGGAACTATGATCCCTACGAGGAGATTGCAAATGCAATCGTCATTCAAGCGTGCAATGACTACAAGAACGCCTACCGTCGCCATCTGCGCAGAAGCGGAATTGTTGACAGCCCTGATTATGAGCTTCGCGCCCTCGAAAACTTCTTCCGCTCGGATTGGTATAAGATCCTTAC
>JAFYWV010000040.1 GCA_017546505.1 Bacteroidaceae bacterium | reverse complement strand
AAGCATGCTTTCTCTTGATTTTACCTGTTCCGGTAAGAGCGAATCTTTTTTTGGCACCGGAGTTAGTCTTAACTTTTGGCATTTTGTTTAAAAAATTATTAGTTAACAAATATCGGTAGCGTACTATCCAACACTACTCGCTTTTCTCATTTAATCTTCTTTACTCTCCTCGGCTGCAGCCTGTGGCTTTGCAGGTTTCTCCTTCTTTGCTGGAGCGGCCTTCTTTGCCGAGAGCATAATTGTCATACGCTTTCCTTCGAGTACAGGCATTGAATCCACCTTGCCATACTCCTCAAGGTCTTTTGCAAAACGCAGAAGCAAAATCTCGCCCTGCTCCTTGAAAAGGATTGAACGGCCTTTGAAGAAAACATACGCTTTTACTTTGTCGCCATCTTTCAGAAAGCTGATTGCGTGCTTGAGCTTGAAGTTGTAGTCGTGCTCATCGGTCTGTGGGCCGAAACGTATCTCCTTCACATCAATCTTCACCTGCTTGGCCTTCTGCTCCTTCTGGCGCTTCTTCATTTGATAAAGAAACTTTGAATACTCAATCAAACGGCAAACAGGAGGATTAGCTGTTGGAGAAATCTCCACAAGGTCAAGTTCTTTCTCTTCTGCAAGCGCAAGAGCCTTGTGCAGTGGCAAAACCACCGATTCAACATCATCGCCTACAATGCGCACCTCTTTGGCACGAATCTGTTCGTTAACACGATACTGGTTCTTCAGGTTGTCGTTCTTCATTAATTAATATATAAGTTCCTTCTTGTAAAAAGCCCTTTCAAGGCATAACTTTTCAAAATCGGTTGCAAATGTAGCATTTATTTGTCACATAACGAAGAAGATTTACTATTTTTTCACTCTACGAGGTAAAAAAAACAGAAAACAAAGCCTGCAAATGCAGGCTTTGTTATACTAAAAAAGTTTTGCTGTACGAAGAGCACGACGAAACTCCGAGAATACAAGATTTGAGGGCTCCTGTCCTTTGTAATCCGCCGGTTCTAAAAACTACCCGAAGGCGCGGCCCGCCATTGGACATTTTCATAAGAGCTTTACTCGGTTTTCGATAATAATTGATGAGTTTCCCAGTCAATCGGTACAGCAAAACCGTATGCAAACATAAGAATGTTTTTTTATGAAAACAAGCGATTTTACCACAAAAATTTCTTTTTTGTGATTTTTATTCTATTGTAAACGCTTTTTTACTTTCATCCTTCCACCACAATCTTGCGGATGGCCTTTGTACGTATCTCCTCGCAGATAGCCTGTACAAACTCGGCAATAGGCTTCACGCCCTCATCTCCGGCAAAGCGGCTGCGCACTGCAACTGTGCGGTCCGCCTCCTCCTGCTGACCAAGAACAAGCATATATGGAACGCGATTGTTACGCGCATCACGGATTTTGTATCCAATCTTCTCAGAGCGGTTATCAACATTCACAAGCACACCGTTCCTCTTCAACTCGGCAGCTACCTCGTATGCATAGTCGCCATACTTCTCCGAGATTGGCAGAATGCGCACCTGCTCGGGGCAGAGCCAAGTGGGGAATTTACCCTCATATTTCTCAATGAGCCAGGCAAGAGTGCGCTCATAGCAGCCCATACTTGTGCGGTGGATGATGTAAGGACGCACCTTCTCGCCGTTCTGGTCAACGTAGTACATATCAAACTGCTCCGACAACAACGCATCCCACTGCACGGTAATCATTGTATCCTCCTTGCCATACACATTCTTGGCATTGATATCGACTTTTGGACCATAGAACGCAGCACCGCCCACTTCCTCAATGAAAGGAATCTCAAGCTCCTTGAGCATCTGACGAATGTGCTCCTGCGTCTCCTCCCACACCTGTGCATCACCGATGTATTTCGCACGGTTCTCGGGGTTCCACTTTGCAAGCACGTATGTAACATCATTCTGCAAGCCGAGAGTCTCCATCACGTGCTTTGCAAGAGCAAGACAGTTCTTGAACTCCTCAACCATCTGGTCGGGGCGCACAATGAGGTGTCCCTCGCTGATGGTGAACTGGCGCACACGTGTAAGACCGTGCATCTCGCCCGAATCCTCGTTACGGAACAGTGTCGATGTCTCGCTGTAACGCAAAGGCAGGTCGCGGTATGAGTGGTGAGTAGCCTTGTACACATAGTATTGGAACGGACAGGTCATCGGGCGCAGAGCAAACACCTCCTTGTCATTCTCCTCGTCGCCAAGCACAAACATACCATCCTTGTAGTGGTCCCAGTGACCCGAAATCTTGTAGAGGTCGCTCTTTGCCATCAAAGGAGTCTTGGTGCGGATGTAACCCCACTCATTATCCTCGAGATCCTCAATCCAGCGCTGCAATGTCTGCACAATCTTTGCACCCTTTGGCATAAGCAAAGGCAATCCCTGACCAATGACATCAACCGTTGTAAACAACTCCATCTCACGACCAATCTTGTTGTGGTCGATATTCTTTATATGCTCAAGGTGTGCAAGATAAGCCTCACACTCCTCTTTTGTAAAGAATGCAGTACCGTAGATACGTGACAGCGACGGGTTGTTCTTGTCACCGCGCCAGTATGTTGTTGACGATGACAACAACTTGAAGCCCTTGATAAGACGTGTATTCAACAAATGAGGCCCCATACAGAGGTCAACAAAATCATCCTGTGAATATACAGTAATGCGCTCGCCCTCGGGGATAGCGTCAATAAGTTCCAATTTGTATGTCTCACCCTTTGATTTCATCAGCTCAATAGCCTCTTCGCGGCTCAACTCCTTGCGCTCGATGCGTGGGCTCTGCTTGATGATTTTCTTCATCTCTTTCTCGATGGCATCAAGATTTTCCTTTGTGAAAGGAGTGCACTCAAAGTCATAGAAGAAACCGGTCTCTGTCGCAGGGCCAATAGTCAGCTTCGCCTCGGGGAACAGATGCTTCACAGCCTGAGCCATAACGTGTGTTGTAGTGTGGCGCAGAACATTCAACGCCTCCTTTGACTCCAAGCCCACAAGCTCAACACAAGCACCGTCGGCCGGTATATCACGCAAGTCGACAACATTCTCACCATCTTTCACAGCCACATAACTGCTCAAGAGCTTTGGGTCAACAGCCGACAACAGTTCAATGTACGATTTGCCCTCTGCGGCAAATTCACGTACCTCGCCATTAAATGAAATCTTAATCATATTCTTTTTCCTTTCTATTTATTTTCCTTATTATATATGATATTGCACCAAGCCTTTTAGGGCATTATACAATATCCCCACAAAGATAATTATTCATTTCAAATTATGCAATAGCTGCAAAGTGAGATAGAAAGACAAAAAGAAAACTTGTAGCGCAAAACACCTTGCCGTCAGACAAACGTTACCCGTCAGGGCAACAGAAAAGCCTTAGTTTCCTTTAAAGCCTTTTTTTGAGGGAGTGCTATGCGTGACCCATTACTGCGCAAAAACTCTCCCTCTTCGAAGAGGGAGTACCCGCAGGGGGAGGGAGTTCCCCACGCTACGCGCAACCTACCTCTGCACGCATCAAAGGAGCCACTCCGTGTCTCCACTTCGTTCGTGGGGTACCTGGAACTAAACAGTTAGGAGCGCTTTGCAAAGCGCTCCTAACTGTTTAGTTCCACAAATTGCCCCACTCACCGCGGTGGTTGCCACCAAGCTGACCGCCGTTTGAGGTATCTACTGTCTT
>JAFYWV010000039.1 GCA_017546505.1 Bacteroidaceae bacterium | reverse complement strand
CCGTAATTGGTGCGAATGTAATTGATGGAATAACCATCTTCAAGCATATGCATATATTTTAGCAATGCTGAATAGTCGTGTTTCTTACGCATAAAATAAACCCCAAAGTTTTTTGTCCAAACTTTGGGGTTCACTTCAAACTGCTCGCATTTTTTTATTCTCTTATATCTCTTCCCCACATCAGTTTTTCTTGCAGGTTTTGTATGAATGAGTGCTCGTGGTGGCGTATAATCAGTTGCCTGTAGGGCGCTTTCTTGATGGTGAGACGGGTGCTCTCGTTGCAGCTCTCGTTGCGGCCGTCAAAGGCTATCAGGTAGTTGCCACTGCGGCTGCTGACGCTGATTTCGATTGTTGTCCTGTCGTCTACGACTATCGGGCGGGCATTGAGGCTGTGGGGGGCGATGGGGGAGAGTGTGAGGACTCCGGCATCGGGGGTGATGATTGGGCCTCCAACGCTCAGGGAGTAGCCTGTTGAGCCCGATGGTGTGGCGATGATAAGACCGTCGGCCTGGTAGGTGATGGTGTCGCAACCGTTTATGGTGGCCTTGAGGGTTATCATTGACGAGCTGTCGTGTTTCATTATGGCAATCTCGTTGAGCGCAAAGGGGGAGCTGCGGAACTCGGTGTCGTTTGTGCTTGCCTCAATGATGGTGCGCTGTTCAGTGACGAAACTGTTGTCGTGTATCTTGTCGATGATGTTGTCTATGTTCTCGTTGGTTGTGGCTGTGAGAAATCCCAATCTGCCTGCATTTATGCCCAAAATGGGTATGGGTTTGTTGCCCACGCGGCTTGCTGTGCGCAACAATGTGCCGTCACCGCCGAAACTTATTGCAACATCGGCTGTGAAATTGTTGTCGGTGATGATTTCCTGTGGTTGTGGAAATGCTATATGCTCCTCTTGCAAAAAGTGGTGAAAATCCTTGTCTATGGCATAGATGTCGCCACGCTCTGTTATGGCATCGAATAACTTTTCAATGCTTTGTGATTTCTTTGTCTGGTGCTTATTGCCGAATATCGCAAATTTCATAAGCGTCGTTCTATTATCATTTATAATACAAAATTAAGATAAATTATTATATAAAGTCTTTTATTTGTGCTAATTTTGCAATACAAAGCAAAATAGACTGCATTTGCTTTTGGATGGGCTATTGTGCAAACAGTGCGTGATGCGGTTTGTTTTAAAATTGATAAAATCTTTTTATGAGGACAAAACTCAGTGTAAATATTAACAAGGTTGCGACAATAAGGAACGCCCGTGGAGGTAACAATCCCGATGTGGTGAAGGTCGCAAAGGATTGTGAGGCTTTTGGTGCAGATGGTATAACGGTGCATCCGCGCCCCGACGAAAGACATATCCGTCGCTCGGATGTCCTTGCCCTGCAGGCTTTGCTGCGTACCGAATTCAACATAGAGGGCTATCCGTCAAAAGAATTCCTCGATTTGGTGTTGCGTGTGCGCCCCTCGCAGGTGACACTTGTTCCCGACAAACCCGAGCAGCTTACATCGAACAGCGGATGGGATACAGAAAAGGAGCAGTTCTTTCTTCGTGATGTACTCAATGATTTGAGGGCCGCCGGGATACGTAGTTCGATATTCATCGATGCCGATGTGCGTATGGCAGAGTTTGCTGCCGAAGCCGGAGCCGACAGGGTGGAACTTTATACCGGCCCTTATGCCCATAATTATGCAAAAGACCCCGAGGCTGCCATAAAACCTTTCCTTGAGACGGCAAAGCGTGTGAGGCAGTTGGGTATAGGGCTTAATGCCGGGCACGACCTGAGTCTTGAGAACCTGAAGTATTTTTCAGATACGATTCCCTGGCTTGACGAGGTGTCCATCGGGCACGCCCTGATATGTGATGCTCTGTATATGGGGCTCGAGGCTACAATTGCAGCTTATAAAAAATGTTTGATGAAATAAAAATTAAAGCAGTAACTATGAATTCACTTGCAAATGTTGATACTTTGGCAACCGATTCTGTTGCCATTGCCGCCGAGGCGGTACAAGAGAGCCTTAATGTGCTGGACCTGGCAATGAAGGGCGGTTGGATTATGATTGTCCTTGCTGTTCTGTCCGTTGTCGGAATATATATATTCTTTGAACGTTATGCGGTGTTGCGCAAGGCTGCCAAAAAAAGCCCTCTTTTGTTGGAGCGTCTGAACGACAACATAAGGGACAGGGATTTCAAGTCGGCGATAAAATACTGCACAAGGATTAATACTCCGGTGTCACGCATATTGGCAAAGGGTGTCAAGGGTTATAAGTTGGACAACGCCTCCATACGTCAGGCGCTTGAGAATTACGCCGGTCTTGAGATTGCAGCCCTTGAGAGGGGCTTGCCGGTGCTCTCGACAATATCGGCCGTTGCTCCTATGCTCGGTTTCTTGGGTACTGTGACCGGTATGGTGCAGGCTTTCTGGAATATGTCACAGGCAGGTGACAATATTGAGGTGACTGCATTGTCGGGTGGTATATATGAGGCAATGGTGACTACTGTGGGTGGTCTTATCGTTGGTATTATCGCAATCTTTGCATACAACTACCTGGTGTCGAGAGTTGACAAGGTGCAGAATGCGATGGAGGCTGATATTATCTCTTTCCTTGAGATTGTGGCAGAGAGCAAGGAGGACGGTGATGCTGTTGTTGCACAGGCGAATGCCAGACAGCAGGCAGCAGCTTCCGAAGCAGAAAACATTTAAGCACTGTGGCTTATGATAAAGAGAAGAACAAAGACCATAGGCAGTTTCTCGATGTCGTCAATGACTGACATCATCTTTCTGTTGCTGATTTTCTTTATGCTCACATCTACCATTGTGATACCTAATGCAATAAAGGTAAATCTGCCCCAGGGAAAGGAGAGGACACACACGCAGCCGATGGCCCGCATAACCATAAAGGCCGACCTCACATACTATGCTCAGTGGGGCAAGGAGCCTGTGAAAAAGATACAAGAGTCCGACCTTGCTGCTTTCCTTGCCGAGTGCAGTGCAAAGGATTCCGAAATGTTCGTTGCGCTTTATGCCGATGAGACAATACCTTACAGCGAGGTTGTAAAGGTGTTGAATATTGCTAATGAGAATAAATACAAGATGGTGTTGGCTACACGCCGCCCCGACAGTGAATGATGAAGAGGTTTCCTAAAGAGAAAATGACAGGTGTCGCGGGTACTCTGTTTGTCCACGCGGCAATGGTTGCATTGCTCTATTTTCTTGTGCTGACGCCTGCGCCTATACCTCCCGAAAAGGGTATCGAGGTGATGATGGGGGTGGATGTTGAGAATGCGGCTGCGGCACAGTTCAACGAAGTGACGCCTGTTGCTTCAGAGCCTGTTCCGGAGCAGCCCGTTACTGATGTTCCCGAAGAGCCCCTGATGACGCAGGATAGCGAGGAGAGTCTTGTGTCGCCTCCCGAGAAACAGGAGCAAGAGATACCCGAGGTGCAAGAGAAAACCCCCGAGCAGATACAGAAGGAGAGGGAGGAGACCGAGCGTAAGGAGCAGGAACGTAAGGAAGAGGAGGCCCGTAAATTGGCTGAAAACTCCATTGCAAATGCCTTCAATAAGGCAACGCAAATGAACAAGAAGGGTGATGATGAGAGCAACGAGAGTGCAACAGGTTCGGCACAAGGAAATTCCGATGCCGGACAACCGTCGGGTGTGGGTGTCTCTTTTGACCTTGAAGGTCGTGAAATCGGCGAGGACGGCATTGTGAAACCGAAAGAGAAACTGCAGGCCGAGGGGCGTGTCGTGGTGGATATTACCGTTAATCCCTCGGGTAGAGTGATTGTTGCAAGTATCAACATAAGAAAGTCGAATACTGTCGACACGACATTGCGTGAGGCAGCTTTGAGAGCAGCAAAGGCTACGGTCTTCAACAGCATTGCCGGTGTGGATAACCAATCGGGTACAATAACCTATAATTTTGAATTGAGATGAGTAGAATATATGTTTTTCTTGCCGACGGTTTTGAGACCGTTGAGGCTTTGGCGCCGGTGGATGTGATGCGCCGTGCCGGTATTGATGTGGTGACAGTCTCCATTATGGGTCGCAAGGATGTTGTCTCGGCACAGAGTGTGACCGTTACTGCCGATGAGTTGTATGAGAACCTCTCTTTTGACGATGCCGATGCTTTGGTGTTGCCCGGTGGAGGTGTGGGAACAGATAACCTCTCGGCTCACGAGCCTTTGCGTGCGCTGCTGGTTGATGCCTGTTCGCGCGGACTGCTTGTTGCTGCAATATGTGCAGCTCCAATGGTCTTTGGCCGTATAGGTATTCTCAAGGATAAAAGAGCTACCTGCTATCCCGGTTGTGAGGGTGACCTCTTTGGCGCAGAGTACACTGCCGCAGCAGTTGAACAGGATGGCAATATAATGACAGCTTGTGGCCCCGGTGCTTCGTTCGATTTCGGTTTTGCCATTGTGAAAGAGTTTTGTGGTGCCGGTGTCGTTGAGACACTGCGTTCACAGATGCAATTTTGAAAATAGTTTATGAAAAGATATATTATTGTAGTTGCCGGTGGTAAGGGTACGCGTATGGGCGGTGAGATGCCGAAGCAGTTTCAGCTCCTTTGTGGCAAGCCGCTGGTGATGGTGACGCTTGAGCGTTTGAATGCCATTGACCCCACTATGCAACTTATTCTGGTGCTTCCCGAGCAGCATATCGAGTTGTGGAAGCAGTTGTGCAAGGAGTACTCTTTTGCTGTGCCTTTGATTTTGGCACAGGGCGGCTCCACACGTTTCCATTCTGTACAGAATGGTCTTGCTCAGGTCGATGACATTGCCGATGCGCTTGTAGGTGTGCACGATGGTGTGCGTCCGTTCGTTTCGCGCAGGGTGCTTGACGAGTGTTTCTCACGTGCGTGGGTTGACGGAGCTGCAATTCCAATGATTGACGTTCAGGACAGCTTGCGTCACATTGTGGGCTTCGATGCTACCGAGGTGGTGCCACGCGACAGGTATCGCCTTGTGCAGACACCTCAGGTCTTTAAGTTGTCGTTATTGCGTCGTGCATACGAACAGCGCTTTGTCGAGAGTTTCACCGATGACGCCTCTGTCGTTGAGGCGCTCGGTGAGAAGGTGTCGGGCGTTGAGGGCAATCGCGAGAATATCAAGATAACCACTCCGTTTGATATGCTTGTTGCCAAGACATTGATGGAATGCTGGACATCACAACAAGGGATATAAAATTCTTGCCCGGTGTGGGCGAGCAGCGCGCAACACTGCTCGGCAGGGAACTGAATATCCGTTCCCTGTATGATTTATTGTACTATTTCCCTTATAAATATATTGACCGCAGCCGTGTCTTCAAGGTGAACGAGCTTGGCGGTCAGTTGCAGCACGTGCAGTTGTTGGGTGAGATACGTTCGTTCGAGGAGATGGGCGAGGGGGCTTCGCGCCGTCTTGTGGCGCATTTTACCGATGGAACGGCGTTTGTCGACCTTGTATGGTTCAGAGGAATCAAATTTGTGAAGAACCGCCTGAAACTGAACACGCAGTATGTTGTATTTGGCAAGCCATCGGTGTTCAACGGCAGGGTTAATATCGCTCACCCCGATGTTGATGATGCGTCGCTGCTGAAACTCGACACAATGGGTCTGCAACCCTATTACAACACCACAGAAAAGATGAAACGTCACGGGCTGAATTCTAATGCGATGCTCAAGCTTGTGCAGAATCTCTTCTCTTTGCTCACCGCTCCGCTCAATGAGACACTCTCGGCCGATATAATTCAAAAGAATGGGCTGATGTCACTTGATGATGCACTGCGCATAATACATTTTCCGCGCAACCCCAAGGAGTTGCAGCTGGCGCAGTACAGGCTTAAATTCGAGGAACTTTTCTACATACAGCTGAATATCCTGCACTATGCAAAGGAGCGGCAGATGCGTTATGTGGGGCATCGTTTTGCCCGGGTTGGCGAGATGTTTAACCGTTTCTACAATGAACAGCTGCCGTTCCGGCTCACAAATGCCCAAAAGCGCGTGGTGAAAGAGATACGTGCCGATGTCAATTGTGAAAGGCAGATGAACCGTCTTTTGCAGGGTGATGTCGGCAGTGGAAAGACGCTCGTGGCACTTATGTCAATGCTGCTTGCCAAGGACAACGGCTACCAGGCCTGTCTGCTTGCGCCCACTGAAATTCTTGCGGAGCAGCACTATGCGACCCTGTGCCGTATGCTGGGGCCTTTGCCTGTCAGGGTAGAGCTGCTCACCGGCAGCACTAAAGCAAAAGAGAGGGTACCGCTCTTCGAGGCGCTCGAGAGTGGAGGTGTCGATATTCTTGTAGGCACGCACGCAGTGCTTGAGGATAATGTGCTGTTCCATAATCTTGGCCTTGTGGTCATCGACGAGCAGCATCGCTTTGGTGTTGTGCAACGTGCAAAAATGTGGGCAAAGAACAGTGTTCCGCCTCATATACTTGTGATGACGGCAACACCGATACCGCGCACCCTGGCAATGACGCTTTATGGCGACCTCGATGTCTCGGTCATTGACGAACTGCCACCAGGGCGTAAGCCTATAAATACCTCGCATATATTCCGCAACCGTATAGATAGTCTCTACTCCTTTATAAGGGGGCAGATAAACGAGGGGCGTCAGGCTTACGTTGTCTATCCTCTTATCAATGAGAGCGAGAAACTCGACTTGAAGAACCTTGAGGATGGCTACAGACAGTTGTGCAACGTGTTCTGCGACTACAAATTAAGCAAGTTGCACGGCAAGATGAAACCAAAGGAAAAGGATGACGAGATGCGCCGCTTTGCATCGGGCGAGACACAGATACTTGTCTCCACCACAGTGATTGAGGTGGGTGTGGATGTGCCCAATGCCTCGGTGATGGTGATTGAGAATGCCGAGCGATTCGGGCTCTCGCAGCTGCATCAGCTGCGTGGCCGTGTGGGGCGTGGAGCATCACAGTCCTATTGTGTGCTGGTGACAGACTATAAACTCTCCGAGGACACACGCAAACGTATGGAGATTATGACAACCAGCAACGATGGTTTTGAGATTGCCGAGGCCGACCTCAAACTGCGTGGTCCCGGTGATATGGAGGGAACGCAGCAGAGTGGTATTGCTTTCGACCTGAAGATTGCCAATCTTGCCCGCGACGAGCAGTTGCTTAAATTCGTGCGCGAGGTGGCTCGTGGTGTTGTCGAGGCCGACCCTCAATGCTGCAGTCCGCTCTATCGTGTTGTGTGGGAGCGCTTGCAGAGGATAAAAAGTATCAATAACAGAAATTGGGGGGCAATCTCATAAAAAAGGTTCTTCTCTTTTTATTGACTACATTCCCGCTGTTCCTGCGAATAAGCCGATGCTCTCCGTGGAATATCAAAAAAGTTTCGTATATTTGCGATTATAACTATAAAACTTGCCACTGATTATGGAAAAGACTCTTATTCTGATTAAACCTAACGCTATCCAGCGCGGTATTATGGGTGATATTATAACACGTTTCGAGCGCAAGGGATTGCGTTTTGCAGGAATGAAAATGCTGTTTATGACAGATGAACTTGTTGCCGAGCACTATGCCCACCTTGTTGAGCGTCCATTCTATCCATATCTGAAAGCATCTATGCAGGCTGCTCCTCTGATTGCTTGCTGTCTTGAGGGTGCCGAGGCTGTTGAGACAGTGCGCCAGATGGTTGGTGTCACCAACTCGCGCAGGGCACTTCCCGGAACAATACGTGGCGATTTCTCAATGAGCGGTGAGCAGAACGTTGTACACGCGTCCGACTCTGTAGAGAATGCCTTGATTGAGATTGACCGCTTCTTTAAGCCCGGGGAGCTGTTCGACTACCAGTCGGCTGTTACCTGTTTTGAGTATGGTGGTGAAGAGACACTCAAATTCAAGTAATCAGGTGAAAGGAGTTGTAAAGAAGTTGCTCCTGTTGTCGCTGCCGTTTGTATCTGTTGGTGCAAACGCGCAGGATGTTGCTGCCGAGCCGGTGTCTCTGCACCGCCCGATGGAGATGGTGGATACTGTTGCGTCCCACACTATGCTGTTGAACGAGGCGTATATCATACCATCGGATGATATGTACCCCGAGTGGACGAACACCGTGGTACATTATAACGCGGCTATGCCCGACTCCTTTAAAATCGATTTGCGCAATTTTGTGATGCCTTCGCCCAGCACGAAGATTACCGATATTTTCGGCTATCGCCCTAACCGCCGTCGCGTGCATAAGGGGCTTGATGTAAAGGTGCAGACCGGTGATACCATCTATGCCGCATTTGATGGCAAGGTTCGTATAACGAGTTATCAGCGCCGTGGCTATGGACATTATGTTGTGGTGCGGCACAATAACGGAATAGAGACGTTGTATGCCCATTTGTCCAAGAAACTTGTAAAGGCCAATCAGAACGTAAAGGCTGGTGACCCTATAGGTCTTGGTGGCAGCACCGGGCGCAGTTCGGGAGCCCACCTGCATTTTGAGACAATCCTGATGGGTAAGAGCATTGACCCTGCACTGATGTTCGACTTCAAGAACCAGAAGATGACCGGTGATTACTATATGTATCGTAAGCCGGGCAGCAAATACATTGAGAACGGAAAGGTGAAGATTGCCGGTCCTGAGAAAAAATACCACAAAGTGAAGAGTGGTGAGACAGTAGAGAAGATTGCACGTAAATATGGTGTGTCCCAGCGTCGCATCTTTGAACTCAACGGGTTGAATTCAAAATCCATATTGCGTATAGGGCAGAGCCTGCGCTATCAATAATATATAACTGAATTATGAAAAGTGCGTTGATGGTTGCCATTGCCCTGTTTTTGGTGGCTACAATACCAATGATGGCTGTTGAAAATATTGATGCCGAAAAGAACTTGACAACAGTTGCCGATGGGAATGTTGTAGATAAACTGATAGCATTGATTGAGGGTTATACAAGCAGGATTATGGCTGTAGAAACTGAGACGGCACTTGATTCCGTTTATTGTGAATTCAAAAAATCCATTGCTGAATTTCCTGATAAGTATGCAACCGAGATAGCCGCCTTTGACAAGAATATCACTGCCGAACAGGCTAAGGCGTATGAGAATGCTCTTCATAAAGCTGTCGAGGAACTGGAGAAAGTCGTTGGGGAAAAAGCCGTGAAAATCCTGGGTGAATAACCTTTTCGGATGAAAGTTTACAGATATATGTAAAGATAGAGCCCCACTTGTGAGTGAGGCTCTATTTGTTGTATCGTTTTACTTTCTTTTGCCGCAAAATCGGCCTTTTAGTTTCTCGTCCACAAAAAGACTTTTTATTATCAATGGAATGTCGGTGTTGTCTATGACACCGTTGAATCGGTCGGCCTCCTCACCGATGGCAAAGAGCGGCACGAATGTGCCCGAGTGGTTTCCGCTTGCCCAAGAGATAAGGGCCTTGCGGTCGAGGTCGTAGATTGCTTCGTTGGCTATCTTATAAGCAAGGTCGGAGGTCATCGTTACCTCCTCGTCGCTTTTATGGTTGCCACGTGGCTCAATGCCGATATTCTCCTTTACGATGCTTGCAACATTGCCCCAGGTGGTTTCCTTTAGCTCCTTGAGCATTGCTGTGAGCTTGTCAACACTCACCTTTTGCGATGATAGGGCTTTGAGGTTGAGCTTGTACTCTCCTGTATAGCCAAGGACAATGCCGCCGGTCTCGTGGTCGGCTGTTACAATGATGAGTGTTTCATCCTTGTGCTTCTTGTAGAACTCAAAAGCCTCTGCTATTGCAGCGTTAAAATCAAGCACCTCATTTATCATAGTTGCAGCATCATCGCTGTGTGATGCATAGTCTATCTTGCCGCCCTCAACCATCATAAAGAATCCCTCTTTCTTGCTCTTCTTGCTCAAGAAGTCAATTCCGGCCTTTGTAATCTGTGCAAGGGTTAGGTCGTCGGCTGTGCGGTCAATGGTGTATGGTATCTCCTCGGCAACTCTCTTCTGATAAAGCATCATCTTGTCGGCTTTTTGGGCCTTTGCTTTATATTCATCATATCCGCGTACAATTGTGTAGCCCTGTTTCTCGGCTCTGCCGTAAAGGTCGTTGCGCTGCTCGCTGGTGCACTTTGCATCGCCGCCGGCGTAGAAGTCATAGTCAGCCTCGAGCATCCATTGTGCAATATCGTTGTAGTTGTGACGGCTTGTGTTGTGAGCGTAGAATGCCGATGGGGTTGCGTGGTTGATGCACACTGTGGTTGCAATACCTACTGCCATTCCACTGTTTTTTGCATTGAGAGCGACACTGTAGAGGTTGTTCCCGTCTGCATCAACTCCAATGCGCCCATTGCTTGTCTTGCTGCCAGTTGAAAGGGCTGTGCCCGATGCCGCAGAGTCGGTCACTCCGTTGCTTGCCGAGAAGGTGGTGACAAATGCACTCTCGGGGAACTGTGTGAATACCAGCTTTTGTGGGCGTCCAATCACACCCTGCAACTCGCCAAGGTAGAGCTCTGTGGCAAGAACGTGCGACGGTCCCATTCCGTCACCAATGAAGTAGAAAATGTACTTTGGCTTTGCAAAGCCTGTCGCTACAACAAGTAGCAGAAGCAGTGTTCCTAAAATCTTTTTCATATCCGTATGTCTTTTATTTTTCTTTAGGGTTGCCAACCTTGCCGGCGAACAGCACCTCATTGCTGTCATCCTTCACTATTGCATATATGAACGGGCGGTCAAAGGTAATGATTTCTACCTTTGGCGGTCTCATTGAGAGCAATCCTGTAATAGCCATTGTCACAGCTGCAGCCTCTGTTCCCTTTTCGTTGACGTTGATGTAGCTCTTTTGTACAACGTCGCTGATGAAAAGCGGCTTGTCTGATATGCCGCCCAGTTGCGCCTTGCCACCGAAAGCCCTCTTGATGCCGAGGTTGGAAAGTATCGGTTTAAGGCTCACATTGAAATCGGTTGTGAACTTCGGTAGCGAGAGGGTTACGTCGAGTACTTCCATACTATTGAGGTAGGTCTCAAAATCTTTGGAAAGATATTCGGCGGCTTCGCTGCACTCCACGCCTTCGCCCGGCAGGATGAACAGCATACTGTATCCGCCTTGTAGTTTTTTGGACACCATTGCCACAACGTCATCCTTGTAGAAGGGCTCGTTTGAGCGTATCATCATTGTGGGTACTTTAATCTCCTCGCCTTTCTCTGTAGTAAATTTCTTTTCTGTGGTGTTTTGCTCCTGGAATGGCTTGTTCCACGCAGCCTTGAAGTAAAGCGCGTTTATAAGCAGCATTCTGTCGCCCTCGTTGAAGCGGTTGAGTATAGAGGGTATCTTGCCGTTTGTGTGCTCCTTGCACCAATCGTTGACACGGTCTACGGTCTTGTTGTCGAATGGGGCTCTTTCAATGAGCGCGTCGAAATATCTGCTGTTGGTGTCGACGAAAGGCTGTTTTACGTCAAAATTCTCCTTAATCCATATTGAGTTTGCGATTTTTATTTCGCTGTGTTGGTTCCAGACTGTTTTAGCGCCGATGTTGTCCAACAACTCCCTATACTGTTCGTTTGTGCCAAGCTGCATTGCATCGAGAATCTCCTTCTGTGTCTTGCCCTCGGCTCCGTTGGCAACCATAGCCATAGCAAACTGCGCACTCAAAGGCGACAGGCAGATATTCTCTTTATTCACCTCTTTGCAGGCTTCGCTCAGCAGCTTGCCCCACAGTGAGTTGCCGTTTTCTGCTTTATATGTTGCAGTGGCTGTGCCTGCTGTGTTGCCGTCACTGCTGTCGGCTGGCGCAGCGGTGGCTCCTGTGTTCCTCGCAGTGCCGCACGAAGCCATCGCTGCAGCTATTGTTGTTATGTATAATGCCTTTTTAATCATATCAGAATACGAATTTCACAAGGTCGTTGTACGTTGCCAGCACAAAGAGTCCCAAAAGGATAAGCATACCCACCATCTGCGCACGTTCCATAAATTTGTCGCTCGGCTGCTTGCCGGTAATCATTTCGTATATGAGGAATATCGCGTGTCCTCCGTCAAGTGCAGGGATTGGCAGTATGTTCATAAATGCCAGCACTATTGACAGGAATGCTGTCATCAGCCAGAATGCATTCCAGTCCCAAGCTGCCGGGAAAAGGCTGCCGATTGAACCGAACATTCCGACAGATTTTGCACCTTCGCTGCTGAATACGTACTGGAAGTCGCTGACGTATCCCTTAAGAACATCCATTGCAAATGCTGCTCCTGCGGGGAATGACTCCAGGAACGAGTATGTTATGTGTTCTATCGGGTAGTCGTTGCCCAATGGCATAATGCCAAGCAGATAGGTAGTGTCTACATTTGCTGTCAACTGCAATAGGCTATCGCGTATAATCTCTATGTTGAAGCTTGCCTTTCCTTCCTGTTTCAACCCCTCCATTGTGCTCTTTATATCACTCCAGGAGTTGATGCTCTTTCCGTCAATGCTTTTTATGCAGTCGTTGGGGCGGATGCCGGCTGTTTGGCCTGCACCGGTGGAGTCTACCTCACCCACAATAGGCAACATTCTTGTTGTGAGGAACAGTGTCGGCTTGTTCATATCAAGCAGTCCCAAGCTGTCCGGGATGGCAATGTTCACCTCCTTGCCGTTGCGAAGAACTGTTACGGTGCCTGTCTCGCAAATGCGGCGCATCAGGTTCACGCTTCTGATTTTGTCGAAATAGAGCTCGTGTATCTCCTCGCCGTCCATTTTTACAATAATGTCACCATCTTCAAAACCAATGTCCTTTGCTTTTTCGTTGAATACAAATCCGTTCTCAACCTTGTGCAGGTCGACAAACTTCTCTCCCCAGGTGAACAGAACCATCGAGTAGATGAACAGAGCAAGGATTAGATTGAACATCACTCCGCCAACGATGATTAGCAGTCGTTGCCAGGCCGGTTTTGAACGGTACTCCCAAGGCTCGGCAGGTTTGTTCATCTGCTCGGTGTCCATCGACTCGTCAATCATACCTGCAATTTTGCAGTAGCCGCCAAGTGGAATCCAACCAATGCCATATTCGGTATCGCTGTTCTTTGGCTTCCATTTGAAAAGTGAGAATTTCCAGTCGAAGAAAAGGTAGAATTTCTCTACACGTACTTTAAAAATACGTGCAAAAAGAAAATGGCCGAACTCGTGAACAAGTACCAGCAGACTCAAGGCCAGTATCAATTGCAACGCGCGTATAAAAAATATTTCCATAATGTGTTATATTGTTTTTTTTGTTTCTGTTTTTATTATTTGAGGTCTGTGGTTTTCCGCTTCAACCTTTCCCTTTTTCAGTTTTTTAAATCCACTCCTTTACCATTGCTCTGATTTCCTTGTCGGTTTCAAGATAGTCCTCGAGTGTCGGTTTTAGTATGTATGTGGCTTTTTCCATTGCACGTCCTATGAGTTTTGGCATATCTGTGAACTTAATGCGCTCCTCAAGGAATGCTGCAACGCATATTTCGTTTGCTGCGTTTACCACGCAAGGGATGTTTCCGCCCTCGGCAATCGCAGTGTATGCGTGTTGCAGGTTGGGGAACAACTCCAGGTTGGGCTTTTCAAATGTGAGTTCCTTTAGAGTGTTCCAGTCAATGCGCTCGAACGACGATGGTAGGCGTGTGGGGTAGGTCAGCGCGTACATAATCGGCAGACGCATATCGGGCGTTCCAAGCTGTGCCTTGATTGCTCCGTCGCCGAACTGTACCATAGAGTGGATTACCGACTGTGGGTGTACCACCACTTCAATGTCCTCGGCGCCCACTCCAAAGAGCCACTTTGCCTCCATAACCTCAAAACCTTTGTTCATCATTGATGCAGAGTCGATGGTGATTTTTGCACCCATACTCCAATTGGGGTGCTTGAGTGCCTGTTGTACTGTGACGTGCTCCAACTGCTCTTTTGTGAAAGTACGGAATGGACCGCCCGATGCGGTGAGAATGAGTTTCTCTACCTTGTTGTGCATCTCTCCTGCGAGGCATTGGAAGATGGCCGAATGCTCCGAATCGACAGGCAGGATGGGTGTCTCGTACTTCATCGCCAGTTCATTGATTAACTCTCCGGCAACAACCATTGTCTCCTTGTTGGCAAGAGCTATTGCCTTGCCGGCCTTTATGGCGTTGATGGTTGGGCGCAGCCCCGAGAAGCCGACCATTGCAGTGACTACAATGTCAATGGGCTTTGACTCCACAATCTGGCATATCGACTCATAGCCACCATACACCTTTATGGGCAGGTCGCTGAGGGCTTCCTTCAGTTTGGGGTATTTTGTCTCGTCGGCAATGACTACTGCCTCGGGCATAAATTTGCGTGCCTGTTGTATCAGTTCGTCAACGCGTGTGTTTGCTGTTATTGCATACACCTCGAATTTGTCGGGGTGCTCTTCTACCACTTGCAGTGTTTGTGTTCCAATTGAACCTGTTGAACCTAATATGGCAATGCTTCTTTTTCTTGTCTCCTCCATTGTTTTTGCCGTTTTTTAGAATGGTATGTAAATGTTGGGGTCGAGTGGCTTGCTTCTGTGCCACAGCTCCAGATGTAAGAATTTTTTCTCTATCTCTTTTTTCTCGCCCGAGGCATCGCTGAGCGTTCCGATTACCTCTCCGCCGTAGACCTTGTCGCCAACCTGCTTGAGCAGACGATAGCAGTTGCGGTATATTGAAATGAGGTTCTCGCGGTGTTGCAGGGTTATTGTGTAGCCGTCGTTGGCAGTGTAGTCGCTGAACACAACGACTCCGTCGTGTATGGCAACGATGTTTTCTCCGGGAACTTCGGCAATGTCAACTCCATAGTGCCCGTTACCGGGGTTGAAGTCTCTTATTATCTCTCCCTTTGTGGGGCGGAAAAGATTTAACTCCTGCAATGCGGCCACGCTGGCAGCCTGTGATGTGAGGTTATACTTCTCGCGCTCCTCCCAGTTCTTGACAAATTGGGCTTCGAGTTCAGTTGTCTCAACCGAGAAATCCTCCTTTGATACCGATTGAGGAGAGTTTTTTAGTGAGTCGAGAGTGATGTCACCGTTCAAAATCGCACGTATGTTTGCCAAGTAGGCGTCTTGTTTCTCAATTTCGTGCATAAGGGAGTCGACACGCAGGCTGTTGCTTACAATCTTGTCCTTCTCGCCTTTGTTCACATAGCCTGGCAACATACTGCCGACCGGTGTCAGGATTATTACAAGATAGAGCACGCCCACAACAAGCAGAAAGGAGATGAAGAGTGAGAGTATTACCCACAGGGGGGATATGTAGAACCCCAACACATTCTCCAGTTTGTTCTCGTTGTGTATTGTCAGGCGGTATTTGCGCAAGAGCCTGTTGTTGAAAATCTTCTTTTTCATTGTAGTGTCTGTTTAAAGGGAAACAAGCCCTTGTGGCAGGTCGAACCGTATCTCCTGTCTGTCGTGGTCGATATCAGTGATAAACTCCTCCTGTGCAGGAATCAATATCTCCTCGCCATCTTTTTCCACCACAAACAGGGTGTTTATTGTACTGTCGTCAATGTCTACAATCTCTCCAATGTAGCCAAGTGTCTTGTCTGTTGCGGTAAAACCTATGAAATATCCCAATGAGACCTCCTCGCTCTCCTCAACCCATTTGCGGGGGATGAATGTCTCGCGGTTTGTGAGGTAGCGCACCTCTTCGGCACTCTCCATCCGCTCAACCTTGACGATGAGCGTGTCGTTGCTCTTTGAACGTATCGACTCAAAGAAGAACGGGACCAATATCCCATCTATGTCACAAGCAACAAAATCGCACCCTTCGCCCAGTGCAAATGTGTCGCCTTGCAACCCAATTTCTCCCTTTGTACCGTGTGGCTTCAGAAATTTGCCGAAGTACACAAAATCTTCCTTTTTCAGCATTTTATGAGCGTGTTATTCTTGCACCAATCTGGTTAAGTCTCTCTTCAAGGTTCTGATAACCTCTGTCAATCTGCTCGATGTTGTCGATGCGGCTTGTGCCGTCGGCGCTCATCGCTGCTATGAGCAGGGCTATACCGGCTCTGATGTCGGGTGAACTCATTGCGCGTGGCTTCAATGTGAAACGTCTGTCGTGCCCGATTACTACCGCACGATGCGGGTCGCAGAGGATTATCTGTGCGCCCATATCGATGAGCTTGTCAACGAAGAACAGTCGGCTCTCGAACATCTTCTGGTGAATGAGCACGCTGCCTTTCGCCTGTATTGCTGTCACAAGCAGTACGCTCAAGAGGTCGGGGGTGAGCCCGGGCCAGGGGGCATCGCTGATGTTCATAATAGAACCATCAATGAACGAGTCAATCTCGTAGTGCTCCTGTGCAGGGATGTAGATGTCGTCACCCCTCTGCTCGAACTTGATGCCCAGGCGGCGGAAACTCTCGGGTATGATGCCGAGGTTCTCGAATGAGACGTTCTTGATTGTCAATTCGCTTTGTGTCATTGCTGCCATACCGATGAAGCTGCCTACCTCAATCATATCGGGCAGTGCGCGGTGTGTGCATCCGCCAAGTTCCTTCACTCCCTCAATGGTCAGCAGGTTGCTGGCAATGCCGGAAATCTTTGCACCCATCTTGTTGAGCATTCGGCATAGCTGCTGTATATATGGCTCACAGGCTGCGTTGTATATGGTTGTTGTTCCTTCGGCAAGCACGGCTGCCATAATTATGTTTGCCGTGCCGGTCACCGATGCTTCGTCAAGCAGCATTGGGCAACCCCTGAGCTTTTCGGCGCTCATACGGTACACTCTCTTTTCGGTGTCGAACGAGAATTGCGCACCCAACTTCTGCAGGCCTATGATGTGTGTGTCGAGTCGGCGGCGTCCAATCTTGTCACCTCCGGGCTCTGACATAGTGGCTTTGCCATATCGTCCCAAGAGTGGTCCAATGAACATTACCGAGCCACGCAACCTTGCGCAGCCGTTTATGTACTCTTCGCTTTCAATGTAGTCCAGGTTGATGTTGTCGGCCTGGAATGTGAAACATCCTACGCCGTTGCGTGTCACCGATACACCCATATTGATGAGCTGGTTGATGAGATTGTTCACGTCGGCAATGTCGGGTATGTTCTCTATTGTCACCTTCTCGTTTGTGAGCAGGGTTGCGCATATCTCTTGGAGCACCTCGTTCTTTGCCCCCTGTGGGGTTATCTCGCCGTGGAGCTTGTGTCCGCCTTCAATGATGAATGATGCCATATTCAGAATTTGCGTTTGAAGTTCTTTTTGTTGTTATTGTTGTTGCGCTTGTTGTTGTAGCTGCGTGTGCTGTTGTTGGAGGTTAGCCTTATCTCCTTGTCGGTGAAGTCTATTGCTCCTCCGGTGTATGATTTCAGGTCATCGATGATTTTCTTGTCCTCCACACCATCCTTGTTCCAGGCGATGTAGTTCTTTTTCATCTGAATGAGTATGAGTTCGATAAAGCAGTTCTTCTCCTCGCCCTCCTCAAGTGTCAGGGCGTGGGCTATCATCTCCTCCACAATGCGGCCATAGTGTCTGTTCCTGATTTCGCTGTTGCGATAGGGGACGCGTTCGGGGGCAACGTGGAACTCCTCGGGTTTAATGACCTCGCAGGGATAGTCTATATCTAGTTTGAAGTCGGACATTATTGCCAGATGATCCCACAGCTTGCGTTCCTGGTCGGGAAGTTCGGGGAACATACTCCTCATAATACGCACGATGGTCTCTGCACACGTCTGGCGTTCCTCTCTGTTCTCAATGGTAAGCGCGTGGTCAACCATCTTTTGTACCGAGCGGCCATACTCGGGCAATGGGAGTCTCTTCTGTTTGGTATTATATTCCATCATAGCGGTATATCGTTTTAATAGTTCTTCAAAAGTTCTTTTGGTTTTGTTGCAATGAAGTTTTTCAGGTAGAAGGGCTCGAAGTAGGCGATATCTTCGAACTTCTCGTCATACCAGGCTCTTTCGGCAAGAGGCATCATATTCTTGGCAAGCGGGTCAATGTGTCCTGTGAGGAAGTGTGCGTTGGGATGGTTGATGATTTTGCTGCACTTCTCGGCTCCGTTGCCAAAAAAATAGACCGGCTGCTTGTCGAGCAGTTCCTTGTAGCTCTCCTCTGTCACGACCTCGGCGTGTGTGGGTTTTACGACGCCCAATGCGCGGTCGTAGATTGTCGCATACACCTCGTTGCGGCGTGCGTCAATCATCGGGCACAGCAATGCGTTCTCGTCAAGTTCCTCACGCAACAGCACCGGAACACTCATTACTGCTGTTGTGGGTATTGCAATAAGTGGGATGTTGCGGCCATAGCACACACCCTTTGCCGTTGAGGATGCAATGCGCAGGCTTGTGTAAGAGCCGGGGCCGCAGCTCAGGGCTACGGCGTTTATCTTTGCGCCCTGTTCATCGGCGGTCTGTAATGCCTCTTCAACAAACGGTGCAAGCACCTTTGCGTGTGACATTCCCTCGCGGTTCACCCTCTCGAAGAATACGTGTCCGTCTTGGCTCAATGCAACCGAGCAGGTGTTTGTTGATGCTTCTATGTGTAATATTATCGTTGTTCTCATAACTGTCTTTGGTTTTTCCGCAATGTGCGTTTTATAGGTAATTAAATGCAAAAATATAAATTTATTGTTAGAATAACTAATAAATAATATTTTTTAAATAAGTTTTACATTGGCCCGATAAAAAACGTCGTTTAAAGACGGTGTATTCCAATTATTTGATTAAATTTGCCAAATTGGATGATTGTTTAATGGCGCGGGGTGTGATGCCGCCGCAGTAACTGAAAAATATATGATATATTCAATGACCGGTTATGGCAAGTCTGTAACCATACTTCAAGATAAGAAAATCTGTGTCGAGATACGTTCGCTCAACGGAAAAGCTATGGATTTGTCAACCCGCATTGCTCCGCAGTACAAAGGTCGTGAGATGGAAATCCGCACTCTTTTGACAAATGTGCTCGAGCGTGGAAAGGTCGATTTCTCATTGTGGGTCGAGCAGGGCGAAAAGGCCGATATGCCATCGATTAACCAGGCTGTTGTGCAGGGTTATGTAGAGCAGTTTGCCGAGGTTGCAAAGAATACCGGGCTCTCTGTGCCACAAAATCTTTTTGAAGTTATAGTGCGCCTGCCCGAGGTGATTGCGCGCAAAGAGGTGTATGAGGTTACCGAGGAGGAGTGGGCTCTGGTGCTCGAGGGTGTCAAGGCTGCGCTTGCCGACCTTGTTGCCTTCCGCAAGCAGGAGGGTGAGGCATTGGCGGCGAAGTTCCAAAGCAAAATATCCAACATATCGCAGTTGCTGTGCTCTGTAGAGCCTTTCGAGAAGGAGCGCGTCGAGAAAATCCGTTCCCGCATCGAGGAGTCGCTTGCAAAGTTTGCCGGTGTCGATTATGACCGCAACCGTCTGGAACAGGAGCTTATTTTCTACATTGAAAAGCTCGATGTGAACGAGGAAAAGCAACGCTTGTCAAATCATCTGCAGTACTTCCTTGAGACTATGGAGGATGAGAAAGGTCAGGGCAAGAAATTGGGCTTCATAGCGCAAGAGATGGGACGTGAGATAAACACCCTCGGCAGCAAGAGTAATCACGCCGAGATGCAGAAGATTGTTGTGCGGATGAAGGATGAGTTGGAGCAGATTAAAGAACAGGTTCTGAATGTAATGTAAAGAAATATGAAAAAAGGCAAAGTCGTTATTTTTTCGGCGCCGTCGGGTTCGGGCAAATCTACTTTGGTGCATTTCCTGATGAAACAGGATGCTTCTTTCGGTTTCTCGGTGTCGGCAACAAGCCGCCCTCCGCGTGGCGAGGAGAAACACGGTGTGGATTACTACTTTTTTACGGCCGACGAGTTTAGGGCACGCATTGCAGCCGATGAGTTCGTGGAGTATGAAGAGGTCTATCCGGGTCGTTTCTACGGTACGCTGAAATCGCAGGTAGAACAGCAGCTGGAGCAACAGAATATCCTTTTTGATGTCGATGTCAAGGGTGGTTGCAGCCTCAAACGCTACTATGGTGAGCGTGCGCTCTTCATCTTTGTCCAGGCGCCGTCGACCGATGTGTTGCGCGAGCGCCTTATAGGCCGTGGCGATACCTCGATGGAGGAGATTGAAAAACGTGTCAGCAAGGCCGAGTACGAGATGACTTTTGCAAAATTTGCCGACAGGGTGATTGTTAACGATGACCTTGATAAGGCAAAGCAGGATTTGATGGCTGTTGTTGAGAAATTTCTTAATGAATAGACAAAAGGTTGCGATATTCGGTGGCAGTTTCGACCCCATTCACAATGGGCATCTTGCCCTTGCTGCCGAGGTGCTTGCGCGTGGGCTTGCCTGTGAGGTGTGGTTTATGGTCACTCCTCAAAATCCGCATAAGCAAGGCTGCGCTTTGAGTGACGAGTCGTTGCGCCTGCAGATGGTGCAGCTGGCTGTTGATGGCAAGGCCGGTATGGCGGCCTGCGACTTTGAGTTTGCTCTGCCGCGTCCGTCGTACACTTTCAATACGCTTGCTGCACTTGAAGAGGCTTTCCCCGAGAAAGAGTTCTTGTTGCTCATAGGTGCAGACAATTGGAGAAAATTCGACAGTTGGTATAAGGGTGAAGAGATTCTTTCAAAATATGGCATTATTGTTTATCCTCGTGGCGATGAGGCCGTGCCGCTGTTGCCGCCCGGTGTGCAGTGGTTGCCTGCGACGCTCTATGATGTAAGCTCTACAATGGTTCGTGCTGCTGTTGCTGCCGGTGAGGATATAACCTCGTTTGTGCCACACTCTGTGTCTCTCTTCATCAAAGAAAAGAAAATGTATGGGAATGAAAAATAGTCTTTTTGCCATTCTGTTCCTGTTGTCCTTGCCGCTTGTGGCACAGGAGAGGGTTAAGTTGTATGATGAGATGTGCGACCCTTTGCAGGCTGTCTTTTGTGACTACGTGCGAGGTGAGGCGCAGACAGGTTCCATATCCGGTGCTGTCGGTGAATATCTGGGTACGTTTATTGACGGTAAATTCTATGGTTGGGGGCTCTTCCGCTCTGCGTCGGGTTTTGAATCCTATGGGCAGTACCGCAATGGCAAGCTGCTCTTCGGTCTGCTGATAAACAGTGATGTTGTCAGGGTGGGGAGTGATGAACATTATGTGATGTATGACCTTGCAACGGGGGAAATAATACGCCGGCACACAAAAGAGGGCGATATTCCGTTGAAATTTCCGCTTGTTGCGTCGGCCGACGGTGTGCCGTCGCCCTATTCATTCAAACAAGAGACCTACAAGAACGGCGATATCTATTTTGGTGAGTTCTACAACGGTCGTCGCGATGGCTACGGTGTTTATCGTTGGGCTAATGGCGATTTGTGGTATGGTTGTTACCGCGGTGGATACCGCGATGGATACGGGATGCTTGTGAAGACCAACCGCAGTGTCTATTATGGCAAATGGCTTGGTGACACCAAGGTGGAGTGATTTAGAAAAAGAACTTATAAATTTATACGTGTATGAAAAAGAGAAGGCTATTGTTGGTGCTGGTCGCGGTTCTGTGTTATGTCGTGCCGTCGGTTGCACAGGATGGGAGTGTTGTTACCCTGGCCGGTAATGCGTATGTAACCGCTGCGTCAGAGGGCAGTGATGCAAAGAATGTCTTTATAGATGAACAGCATTGTGCATTGCGTAACTGGGATAGCACAGATGACGTTGTGAGTTTCTACTTCAAAACAGAGAAGAGTGGCAAGATGAGAGTCGCTCTCCGTGCAAAAGGACACTCGCAGATAGAGGTCTCTCTCTTGGGCAAAAAGAAAAAAATCAAACTCGACAGTGATACATTGTCACGTGTGGAGGTCGGTACATTCAAGGTGAAGACTCCCGGCTATGTTAAAATGGATGTCCGTGGCATCAAGATAAAAGAAGGGGCTGATTTTGGTAATGTCTCAACCGTTTTTGTAGGTGGCGATGTTGCTCCTGTTGTGTGTGTCGCACCAGACTTCAGCACCCACTTTGGTCGTCGCGGTCCATCGGTACATATGGGTTATTCTCTTCCTAAGGAGGATGTAGAGTGGTTTTATAATGAGGTGATTGTGCCCGAGGAGGGTGATATCCCCAGCAGTTATTATATGGCTTGCGGTTTCGGCCAGGGCTATTTCGGAATGCAGAACAATTCCCCCTATCCAAGAAGAGTTTTGTTCTCGGTGTGGAGTCCTTTTGAAACAGACAACCCTGCGGATATCCCCGATTCTTTGCGTGTGCAACTCGTCAAAAAGGGAGAAAATGTAAAGATAAATGATTTCGGTAATGAGGGTTCAGGCGGTCAAAGTTATATGCACTACGACTGGAAGGCAGGCGAGCGTTGCCGATTCCTGATGGGTGTACACCCCGATAGTGATAACAGCACGGTTTATACAGCCTACTTCTACGACAACCATCAGAATAAATGGGTGCTTGTGGCATCGTGGCGTCGTCCAAAAACCACAACCTGGTACACAAATGCACACTCTTTCCTTGAGAACTTCAACCCTGTGATGGGTTACATCAATCGCAAGGCCTATTATTGCAACCAGTGGGCGCGTACAGCCGACGGCCGTTGGATTCCGTTGACACGTGGACGTTTTACTTGTGATACAACCGGCCATTACAGACACCGTCTCGACTATACAGGCGGCGTGGAAGGTGAGGGCTTCTTCCTTTCAATGGGTGGTTTCTTTGACGAGTATATGACATCCGGTACTTGGTTTGAGCGTGCAGGCAATACGACAGAGGCTCCTGATGTTGATTTCTCAACGCTTGAATAAGAGCAGATGGATTATTTTGGGTTTAGGCTCAAAAAACAGCTGATTATTTGTGAAATAATATTATTGTAGCTATCTTTGTAATTGCGATTTTGAGATATATGTTCTTGAAATGTGGCAGCAGTAGCCGATAAAATGATAAACACAATCAATATTAATTAACTGTAATTATGAACTTGAAGAAATTTTTTGGTGCAGCCCTTGTTGCTGTAATGGCGTTTGCCGGCACAACATCACAGGCTCAGTCACTTTCTCCCTCTACAAAATGGCATTGGGACAAAGGTACAATTGTAGTTGAGACTCCAGAGCGTCCTGCAGGTCAGGAGCACGTTCTTAACCTTGCTGTTGCTCCAATCAAGACTGTTCGCGTAGCGTTCGCCGGTCTTGGTATGCGTGGTGACGGTGCCGTTATCCGTTTCTGCCGTATCCCGGGTGTTGAAATCGTTGCTCTTTGCGACTATGAGTACGAGCGCGCCGAGGAGTGCAACAAATTCTTGCGTGAGCAAGGTTTGATGCCTGCCGACATCTACTATGGTGCTGATGGTTACAAGGCTCTCTGCGAGCGTCCCGACATTGACCTCGTTTACGTTGCTGCCGACTGGAATCACCACTATCCTATTGCAAAGTATGCTATGGAGAACGGCAAGCACACAGCTATCGAGGTTCCTTCAGCAATGAACCTTGAGCAGTGCTGGAGTCTTATCAACCTCTCAGAGCAGACACGTCTCCACTGCTTCATCCTCGAGAACTGCTGCTACGACGACTATGAGATGAACGCTCTTGCAATGGCTCAGGATGGTGTATTCGGTGAGATTATCCGTGCCGAGGGTGCATATATCCACAGCCTCGAGTGGTTCTGGGATGCATACTGGAAGGACCCTGCCGACAACGATGTTGACAACCTCCACTGGCGTCTGAAGTATAACAAAGAGAACCGTGGCGACCTCTACGCTACTCACGGCCTTGGCCCCGTAGCGCAGTGTATGGACATTCACCGTGGCGACCGCTTTACAACACTTGTTGCAATGGATACAGATCCATTCTTCGGCAAGGAACTTGTAAAGGAGAAGACCGGTAAGGAGTGCAAGGAGTTCCGCAACGGCGACCACACAACAACACTTATGCGTACAGCAAAGGGTAAGGTTGTTGAAATCCAGCACAACGTTATGACTCCACAGCCCTACAACCGTTTGTTTAAGCTCACAGGTACAAAGGGCTACGCTACAAAGTATCCCGAGCCTAAGCTCGCTCTCTCTGGCGAGGCTCTCAAGGGAACAGGCGCTCCTCAGGTTGACAACCTCAACGCTCACGGCTTTATGAGCGACGAGCAGAAGGATGCTATGATGGCAAAGTACTACCACCCAATCCTCAAGAAGTATGTTGAGAAGGGTCGCGACCTCGGTCACGGTGGTATGGACTTCGTGATGGATTCACGTCTTGTATATTGCTTGCAGAACGGTTTGCCACTCGATATGGACGTATATGATATGGCAGAGTGGTGCTGCTTGGCCGAGCTCGGTACATTGTCAATGGACAACAACTGCGCTGCCGTTACATTCCCCGACTTTACACGCGGTCACTGGAATGAGGTAAAGGGTTACAAGCACGCATTCGCTACTCCTGAGGCTGAGGCTGCAACAGAGGCTGAGGCTGAGGCTTACACCGCTGCTCAGAAGAAGGTTACAGCACAGAAGAAACTTTGGGATCTTTATGATGCTGTAAAGGCTGCAAAGGCTGCCGGCAATGCAAAGGCTGAGGCTGCTGCACAGAAGAAACTCAACGCAGCAAAGGCTTCTGCTGACAAGGCAATTGCAAAAGAGGTAAAGAAGGCTTTCGCAAAGAAGTAAACGATATAACTTCAATATAAAATTCGAGGCATTCCGTGAGGGATGCCTCGAATTTTATATTCTCCACAGGGAAAGAGTTTGTTATATAATTCGTTTTGTAACAGTTGCAAAAAATCAATATCTTTGTGATTGAATTCCTTGAAAGGGATATAGGTGAAAACAGGAATCTTTCCCGTTTCACACGGTTGTTGAATTTTAAAACAGTATATTTATGAAAAGAATTTACATTGCTCTATTGACGTTTATCTTTGCTGTAATGCAGCTTTTTGCGGCACCTGTTGATCCGGAAAGGGCATTGGAGATTGCCAACAATTTCTGGACAAACAACGTTTCGTTGAAAAAGAACATACAGTCGCACCTTGTTCCTGCAGAAGGAGCATTGAAAGCATCCTCACGCACTGCTTCATCAAACGGGCACGATACATACTATGTTTTCACCGAGGCCGGCAACAACGGTTTTGTAATTGTGTCGGGTGACGACAGGCTCAACCCTATCGTGGGCTACTCTACAAATGCCGTTTCGGGCGAAATGCCTCCGGCTCTTGCTGCATATCTCGAAGAGTACAGCGAATATGTCAATGATGTACGTGACGGCAAAGTCGAGCCATTCTCCAGGAGCACAAGACAGACATATACACATATTGAGCCTATGCTTGTTACTGCTTGGGACCAGGATGCGCCATACAACAATATGTGCCCCATACTTGCTAATGGGCAAAGAGCATACACCGGTTGTGGCAACACCGCAACAGCACAGGTGATGAAATTTCACGAGTGGCCTGCAAGCCCCATTGCTGATGTCGAGTGGGTGAACAACATTACCGGCGAGACTGAATTCTGCGAAATGAAGTCACACGTATATGACTGGGATAATATGCTGCGGAACTATGCTTCCGGGTATAGCGAGGCTCAGGGCAACGCTGTAGCACTCCTTATGGCAGACCTTGGCAAAGCTACAAAAAGTGTCTATGAGCCAGGGATGACCGGTAACAACTCTCCTAATATTGCTTACGCGCTTGTACACGTTTTCAATTATTCACCCGAATTGTTTATTGCAGAGAGAAGCGACTATACATTTGAAGAATATATAGCATTGATCAGGGAGAACCTGAACAATAGACAGCCTGTTGTATATTGCGGTTATGGACAGAACTACGATGGCGGCCACGGTTTTGTATGTGACGGTATTGATGAAAACAACCTGCTTCACATTGATTGGGGATGGAGCGGTCTTTACAACGGATATTTCGATATGGCTATAATGGAGCCGGTAGGAAACGGTATTGGAGGCTTCAGCAACCGATATAATGTAAGCCAGCATGCCATTATGAATATCAAGCCACGCACCGAAGGTGAAGTTGACAAAGGTGGCATCATCTCTTTGACAGAAATGAGTCCTTTTGACATAAATACCGAGGAAAATATAGGTGAGTTGACCTGCGGGTTTGTGGATGGTATGGCAGAGTTTGGCGTTTCAATAAGATTAGCCAACTTCTCACACTCCGACGTTGAGGGTTCTGTTGGTTTCGGAATCTTGGATAAGGATGGAAATCTTGTAAGAGACATTGAGTTTGATGAGCCTGACCTTTATCCAAGAAGCATTGAACAAACATATTCCGGTGCTTTCACATTCAGCGTAAGCAATGTAAACAGTAGCGAATACTATTTGCCGGTCGGCAAGTACATTGTCGGAGCTTTCTTTATGAATACAGATGAAGAGGTCGAATATATGCACTCTGCATTCAACGGACTTATTCTTGAAGTGACAGAGGATGCAATAATCTTGAGCTCTCCACAACCAAGTTATGAGCTTGATGAGTTCCGCATATTAAAGATGCCAGAATATTCAAATGAGAAATTTGTTTTCAACGCAACATTTGCCAACAATAGCAAGATAAACAGAACGGTTGTATTGGTCCCGGTCATAAACCACTACGAAAATGGTGTGAAGGTGAAACGTGAGGTGAAGACAGAGGCTGCTGTGACTACCGTGTTGCTTGATGCAAACAATGTTATTGCAACATTTACAATTCCAGAGGCATTTGCACAAAGCGGTACATATACCGTTTCCTTTGAATATTTAGAAGGTGATGAATCTGATGCTATTGACACAAGCAAGCTCAAAAGCATTGCCGGTGAGAGTGCACCGTTTGAAGCAGAAATAATCCCGGAGGATGTCAATGAATACGACTACAGTTTCTCTGTCGAGCTCATTGGCCAGGAGACCGTTGATGAAACGGAAACAGCTATCCTGAGTGCAACTATGGGCGCAGACGTCTCGGAATGCAGATTCCTGGTTGTAGTCAACACTGACGAAAAGTTTATGGAAAGTGTTGCAGAATATATAGCTTCGGGTGAGTGCGAGGAATACTTCTCTTTGAAAGAGAGCGCAGAGTTCAATATGACCGTTGAGAAAGCCGGAACATACGCCTTGGTAGTTGTTCTGTATGATATCAATGGCAAGCCACTTGATGATTATTTTACTTATATTTTCACTTTAACGACAGGACTTGAGAATATTTATGACAATGGTTCCGTATTGAATGTCGATTGGGACAGCAATACCATTTCTGTAGGCGAAGAGGGTGCCATAGAGTTGTTGGATGCAAGTGGCAGATTGGTGAAGAGTACTTATGGCAGCTGCATCTCTGTTGCAGACCTTAAAGCGGGAATCTACATTGTGAAGTACAATGAAAATATCGTAAAGATTGTGAAGAGATAAGGCGGTAACTATAGTATACCGGTTTTACGGAATTTTGCGGGGCACCTGTACGGGTGCCTCGTTTTTTTGTTTTTAAATTACAAAAACATACGGAAATTGCTGTTTTTGTTAAAAAGTGACAAAAAAACGTTGCGGCCTGCTGCATATTCGTTAAAAGTATAGGAAAATTAAAGTTTATTTGTATTTTTGCAATTCACATATTTATATAATAAGATTAAACTATAATTACTATGATAGCAGTACTTAAAAACGGAGTCACCAAGGCTCAGCGCGACAACCTCATCCATTGGCTTGAGTCGCAGAATGTGAGGGTGCACGTTTCTGAGGGCGAGATGCAGACAGTGCTTGGCCTCATTGGCGATACCCGCAAAATAGATATGGATTTGCTTGCAGGTCTTGAGATAATTGACCGTGTGACACGCATAACCGACCCATTCAAGAGTGCGAACCGCAGTTTTCACCCCGATGACACTGTTGTTGTTGTCGGCAGTGGCGAGAACCGTGTGAAGATTGGTGGTGGCCACTTTGCCATTATGGCCGGTCCTTGCTCGGTCGAGAGCGAGGAGCAGATATTGACTGTCGCTCGTGCCGTAAAGGCATCCGGTGCAAATATCTTGCGCGGTGGTGCTTTCAAGCCCCGTACATCGCCATACGATTTCCAGGGTTTGCGCGCCGAGGGCCTGCAGTTGCTTCTCAAAGCGCGTGAGGCAACAGGCCTCCCCATTGTCACAGAGATTATGAGTGCATCACACCTCGACCTCTTTGCCGATGTGGATATCATTCAGGTTGGTGCACGCAATATGCAGAACTTTGAGCTTTTGAAAGAGCTTGGACGTTGCAACAAACCAATCCTCTTGAAACGTGGTATGTCGGCCACTCTCAAGGAGTTGTTGATGAGTGCCGAGTATATAATGTCCGAGGGTAATGAACAGGTTATTCTCTGTGAACGCGGTATACGCAGTTATGACAACTACACCCGTAACGTGCTTGACTTGGCAGCTGTTCCTGTGCTCAAGGAACTGACCCATTTGCCGATAGTTGTAGACCCAAGCCACGCAACAGGTGTTTCACGTCTTGTGCGTCCTATGGCGTGTGCCGCAACAGCTGCCGGTGCCGATGGCCTTATCATTGAGGTGCATAATGACCCTGTTTGTGCGTTGTGCGACGGCGCTCAGTCGCTGACACCCCAGCAGTTCGATGAGGTGGCACAGCGTGTTAACGAGATACGTAGTATAATGCGTTGATAGGTGCGTATGGTGGTAGGTATTGTTGGTTTGGGATTGATAGGAGGCTCGGCGGCAAAGGCTTTCAAGGCCGCCGGTGCAACTGTTGTTGCCTGTGACATAAACGAACCGATTATCGGGTATGCACAGCTTGAAGGTGTTGTAGACGGTGTGCTCAATGCCGGGAATATTGCCACTTGCGACCTGTTGCTGCTCACTGCAACGCCAAAAGCGGTCGAGGGTTATTTGCGAGAGAATGCCAAGTACATAAATCCGCAGACACTTGTAGTGGATTTTTGCGGAACAAAGCGCAAGGTGTGCGAGTTGGGCTTTGCACTTGCGGCCGGGTATGGCTTTACCTTTGTGGGCGGTCACCCTATGGCCGGTTTGCAATACTCGGGCTACAAATATTCAAAGGCAACACTTTTCAGTGGCGCTTCGTTCATTATGGTACCCCCCGTACACGATGACATTGCACTGCTCGACAAGGTCAAGCAGGCGCTTGCACCGCTTGGCTTCAGGAAATATGTTGTAACAACTGCCGATTTCCACGACCGTATGATATCCTATACCTCGCAGATGTGCCACGTCGTTTCCAATGCATTCATCAAGAGCCCGTCGGCAAAATATCACCGTGGGTACAGTGCCGGCAGTTTCCGCGATTTTACGCGTGTGTCGCGCCTCAACGAGGATATGTGGACAGAGCTCTTTCTCGAGAACAAGGAGCATCTGTTGGGTGAACTCGACCTTTTGATAAATTCTCTTCACGAATACCGTAATGCAATAGCTGCCGATGATGCCGAGATGCTCAGGGGGCTGTTGCGCGATGGCCGCATTGCAAAGGAAGAGGCTGAAAAATAGTGATTATGCAATACAATAAGATAAATGTCAAGGCCACAAAGGAGTATGATATCTGTATTGGCCGGGGTATACTTGCCGGTATTGGCGAACTCATTGCACCGGTGCTTGGCAAATGTCGTCTGGCAGTGCTCACCGACAGCAATGTCAATGCGCTCTATGGAGCGGCAATGATGGAAAACCTTGCATCGGCCGGGTACGATGCCTGCAAATATGTAATCCCTGCAGGCGAGGCCTCAAAGTGTGCCGACAATCTCCTGGCCTTCCTCAACTTCCTTGCCAGTGAGCAGCTTACACGCAGCGATGCCATAGTTGCCTTTGGTGGCGGGGTGGTGGGCGACCTTGCCGGGCTCTCTGCATCACTTTATCTGCGTGGCGTGAAATATGTACAGGTGCCCACGACGCTGCTTGCAGCTGTGGATAGCTCTGTCGGTGGAAAGACAGCCATCGACATTCCTGCCGGCAAAAATCTTGTGGGCAGTTTCTATCAACCATCTATGGTGTGCTGCGACACTGCACTTATGGACACTCTGCCTGCTGATGTTTATCGCGACGGTTGTGCCGAGGTGATAAAATATGGAATGATACTTGATGCCTCGCTCTATGATACATTGCACACCTTGCCTTTTGACCGCGAGGCAGTTGTTGCACGTTGTGTAGAAATCAAGCGCGATGTCGTGCAACAGGACGAGTTCGACAATGGCGTGCGTGGGCTGCTTAACTTTGGCCATACATTCGGTCACGCCATTGAAAAATTGAGCAATTTTGGCGTTTCACACGGTGAAGCTGTGGCAAAAGGTATGGTTGTTGCAGCAAGGATTGCGCCTTTGTGCGGCCTTTGCGACGTTGCCGATGAACTTGCCGATTTGCTTGTACGGTATGGCTTTGACATAACAGCAGGCTATTCCGCCAATGAAATCTATGATGCACTCCTTTCCGACAAGAAACGCCGTGGCTGCAAAATTTCGGTTGTCCTGCCTCGTGCGGTTGGTGACTGTGTGCTGTATGATATGCCCGTAGAGGATTTAAAGGAGTTGCTACAAAAAGTAATATGACAATGGAGATAAAAGTTCACGGAACATTGGAGGGTTGCGTTACTCCACCGCCTTCGAAATCACAGGCGCACAGGTTACTTATTTGTGCAGCATTGGGTAGTGAGCCTTGCAGCATTGTATGCTGTGCCGTGAACGATGATATAATGGCAACAATGCGTTGCCTTAATGCGTTGGGCGCAAAAATAACCTATTCATCGGGCGTTTTTGAAGTGACGCCGGTGAGTGTTGTCAGGGGTGGTATACTCGATTGTGGCGAGAGTGGCTCTACGCTGCGTTTTCTTGTATCTGTGGCGGCGGCACTTGGTGCTGATGCCACCTTTGTGGGCTGTGGCAAACTGCCTCAACGTCCTATGGGAGCACTGCTCGATGCTCTTGCACCGCACGGTGTGGCTTTTGCTCGCCACACAGGCAATGAGCTGCCTCTCACCTGCAAAGGCACTCTCACCGGTGGTAAATACAGCCTGCCGGGCAACATCTCGTCGCAATACCTGACAGGTTTGCTTTTTGCTTTGCCATTGGCAAACGAAGATAGTGAAATTGAGGTGACGGACGGGCTCACAAGTGCTTCGTATGTTACAATGACGCTTGACGCCCTTCGTATGGCAGGAATAGAGATAGAACAGCAGAACAATATATACAGAATAAAAGGAAACCAACGTTATCGTATGCCGTCACGTGTCGTTGTCGAGGGTGATTGGTCATCGGCAGCCTTTTGGGTTGTTGCCGGCATTACAGGTAGGCGTCCTGTTACCGTTTGCGGAATGAATGATGACTCCCTGCAAGGTGACAGCTACATAGTTGAGCATCTGCGCTCAATGGGTGCATTCATTGAATGCAACGAAAAGGGGGTGGTGGCAATGCCTTCGCACCTCTTTGGAGCAGAACTTGATTGTACCGATACCCCCGACCTTGTTCCTGTGCTTGCTGTGGCTGCTGCTGTGGCGCAGGGAACAACCGTGTTTACGGGTGTTGGCCGTCTGCGTTACAAGGAGAGCGACCGTTTGGTTGCTGTAAAGGATTTGTTGTCAGCCTTTGGGATTGCTTCGCAGATTGGCGAGGATACATTCACCGTCTATGGTGGTGAGCCGGTGGCTGCAACGGCGGTCGACAGTTATGGCGACCATCGCATAGCAATGTCGGCGGCAGTTATGTCGGCTGTTGCAAGTGGGGTGACAACAATAAAGGGGTATACTTGCGTTGCAAAGTCCTACCCATCGTTCTTCGACGACTTTGCAATGCTTGGCGGAGAGACGGAATGTTAAAGATAAAATATTTCGCTTCATCAGGCTTACGTGTTATTAGAGAATAAATATAAAAAAACAACATAATATGGATTTGGACAAACTACGTCAGGAGATAGATGAAATAGACACCCAAATGTGCGACCTCTTTGCGCGTCGTATGCAGGTGGTTTCGGGTATCGGGAAATACAAGAAGGAGAATAATTTGCCGGTGTATCATCCATCGCGTGCACGCACCGTGTTGCAGAACGTCTCAAAGCGTCTTGGTCCGGAGTTCGAGGGCTACGGCCGCACGCTCTACCGCACCATCTTCGACCTCAGCGAGTCATACGAGACACGTATGCTCTCCGAGGGTACGGATTTCTTCAATCATTTCAAGCAGATAGCATCTGTTCCGCCACAGCCTTTTCCAAAGCGTGGTTCTGTTGCCTGTGCCGGTTGTGAGGGCTCGTATGCGCACCTCGCGTCTGAGCGTCTCTTCGACCTTCCCGAGATTATGTATATGAATAATTTCGAGGGTGTGTTCAAAGCTGTCAGCAGTGGGCTTTGCGAGTTTGGAGTGTTGCCAATCGAGAACTCGCTTGCCGGTTCGGTGAATGCCATCTATGACCTGCTCTCTGCCTACAACGTGAGCATAGTCCGTGGCGTGCGCCTCAAAGTGGACCACGCAATTCTTGCATTGCCGGGAACAAAGCTCGAGGATGTACGTGAAATCTACTCTCACCAGCAGGCAATCAATCAGTGTTCCGAATTTCTCTCAACACTCAAGAATGTGCGCGTGATAGCTTGCGAGAACACCGCCGAGGCTGCGCGTATGGTTGCACAGGGCGGTGACTCCACAAAAGCCTCGCTATCATCGCGCCTTTGTGCCGAACTTTACCAGTTACAGGTACTCAAGTCATCCGTGCAGAACCGCGACAACAACTATACCCGTTTCATCTGCATTTCAAAAGAACCTAAAATATATTCGGGTGCCGACCGCACAAGTGTGATGATAAATATCCCCAACCGCCCCGGAACACTCTTCCGCATAATGTCTCGTTTCAATGCCAGCGGTGTGAACCTTGTGAAACTCGAGAGCCGTCAAATCCCCGAGCGCGAGTTTGAGTACCGTTTCTATTTCGATATCGAGGCCTCTGTCTACAGCGACGAGTTCCTCTCGCTTATGTGCGAGCTTCACGAGTGCGGCGAGCAGTTCAGGTATTTTGGGACTTATGCCGAAATAATCTAGTGGAATTGTTTAAAAGTGCGATAGCTGTGTTATTATGGCTGTTGTATAATCCTCATTTACTTCAAGTAAACTCCGGTTCTCCAACAGCCCCACGCCTTGCTCTCACACTTTTACTCCAATCCCACATTGTCTAAATTGGCGATAACTTCGTTATGCTTGGTTTTGTAAACAGTCATTTACGTTTAGTAAACTCCCGTTTCCAAAACTGTCGCAAGCCTTGTTCTCACCGTTTTATACTAACAATTTTGTGGAATTGTTTAAAAGTGCGATAGCTGCGTTGTTGAATATAATTTGATATGAAAAAGATACTGGTTATAAACGGACCTAACCTCAATCTTTTGGGGTTGCGTGAGCCTGCGCTCTACGGTGCGCAGAATTTTGCGGCTTTGCAGCAGTTCGTTGTGGATTGTGCTGCAGAGTGTGGTGTTGAGATAGAGCTTTTCCAGTCGAACCACGAGGGTGCGATCGTCGACAAGATTCAGGCTGCGTACGGCGTGTTCGACGGCATACTCATAAATCCTGCGGCCTACACGCACACCAGTGTGGCAATTCTTGATGCCCTGAAGGCCGTGGCGTTGCCCACCGTGGAGGTGCATTTGACCGATATCTCCACTCGCGAGGAGTTCCGCCGTTTCTCCTATGTATCGTTCTATGCCCAAAAAACCATCTGCGGCAAAGGCTTTGATGGCTACAAAGAGGGGTTGGTCTATTTGGCTGAATTGTGGGAATGAACGTGAAATTCCATCAGCTTTTGCGTGACTGGTCGTTGCCCATTGCAATGGGTGGCGGTGTGATGATGTATCTGCTCTACACCAATATCCCGCTGTTCGATAGTACCCATAATTTTGTGTCGTCGCTGCTTGCGGTTGTTCAGCCGGGGCTTATTTTTGCAATGCTCTTTGTGACTTTCTGCAAGGTGAGGATAAAGGAACTCAAACCCTCTAAATGGCATTTGTGGTTGTTGGCTTTTCAGATGTTCTCGTTCATTACACTCTCCCTGCTCATAGCCTTCGTTCCACAGATGCCGGTGGCAGTGCGCGTGCTCCTCGAGTCGGCAATGATGTGTCTTATGTGTCCTACCGCAACTGCGGCTGCTGTAATCACAGCCCGTTTGGGTGGAAATTCGGCATCGTTAATCTCCTATACAATGCAGATTAACATTGCCGTCGCACTTGTTGCTCCGCTACTGCTTGCTTTCTCGCATCCAATTGAGGGTGTGTCGCTTGCATCGTCGTTCCTGCTCATTATGGGCAAGGTCTTTCCATTGCTGTTGTTGCCGCTTTTGTGTGCCGAGGCTGCACGTCGGCTACTGCCGCGCCTGCACTCATTGCTCGTTACCAAAGGGCGTAATCTTCCCTTTTACCTGTGGCTTGTGGCGCTGTCGCTTGCCATTGCAATGACTTCGCGTGCAATAGCGCACAGCAACCTCTCGCTTTGGGTTATGGCGGGTATTGCATTGGTGTCACTGGTCTGTTGCGTGCTGCAGTTCGCTTTCGGGCGCTTTGTTGGTCGTCGCAATGGCGAGGTCATTGCCGGTGGGCAATCCTTGGGGCAAAAGAATACTGTGTTTGCCATCTGGTTTGCGTGCACTTTCCTGACGCCTGTTACCGCCATTGCCGGAGGCTTCTACTCTTTGTGGCATAATCTCGTAAATACTTGGCAGTTGTATAAACACAATCACGCCAGATAAGGATTTTTCATAATCCGTGTATTCTTGTACTTTTCATCGTTTTTTTGATTACCTTTGCACTCTGTTTGTCCTTGAATGTGTGGCAAATATAATTACTATGAAAACAAGAATACTTATCTTTATGTGCCTTTTCGGCACACTTGCTGCCGGTGCACAGGTAGATACTGTCGCTTTGAAGGTTAATGCCGGTAATGTCGCAGGGGTTGAGATGACAAAAAAGAGGTTTAATCTTCACTATGCCCATCACACTTTCAGTGCAGCATTGCCCATTGCTGCTGCCGGTTTGGCACTTATTCCCATTGACGGTTACGTGCGCGATGGCGTGCATAAGAACCTTCCCGGCTTTGAGCTGAGGTTTGACGACTATCTGCAGTATGCTCCTTGGGCCGCACAGTTGACTATGGGGCTCTGTGGAGTAAAGGGAGTGAGCAAGAACCGTTACCAGATACTCACGGCCGATGCCTTTGCCGTCATAATGATGGCTGCGGTTGTGAATGGCCTGAAGTACAGTATCAACAGGACACGCCCCAATGGACGCAATGCCAGTTTTCCATCGGGGCACACAGCGACAGCCTTTACCGGTGCGACTCTGCTGGCTCACGAGTATGGACACAGGAGTGTGTGGATACCTATAGCCGGCTATGCTTTGGCAACTACAACCGGAGTGATGCGTGTGCTCAATAACCGTCACTATGTGAGTGATGTCATTGTGGGTGCAGCAGTGGGTATCTTGACTGCCGAGCTGGCCTATTGGGCAACCGATGCAATTTTCAAGGATTGGAAACTGTTCAAGATAAAGCGCAGCAGGGCGCACGAAGAGGTGATAAGGAACTATTGATTACAGGTCTCCTACAATGTTGTATTCTGCCCAGTAAGGGTGTTTCCTGTAATTTTCCAGTGCTGTGAAAGGCACGTGTATCACGGCACTGCTGTTCTTCAGTATTGTGGTTATTGCGGGTGGAGTGTGTGCGTGAAGATATATGTGCTTCAATCTGTCGCAGTAGTAAAAGGCGTAGTCGCCAATCTCTTCAACTCCTGCCGGGACGGTAACCTCCTCCAGCCCCTTGCACATCCAGAATACTCCGCGCTCAATCACCTTTAAAGTCTGTGGCAAGTAAACCTGTTTCAAACCATAGCATCGCCCGAAAGCGTCAAACTCAATGCGTTCAACCCCCTCAGGGATATAAACTTTTTCAAGAGCAATGCAATCCACGAATGCCGCAGCGCTGATTGACTTTATATGTTGTGGAAACTTGATTGTCTTTAGCCTTTTCATATCTTTGAATCCGGTGTAGAATTCTGTCAGGGTGCTTGGTAATGAAATGTTTACAACAGAGTCGCAGCCAAAGAATGCGCAGTATCCGACCTTTTCAAGTCCTTCGGGCAGGCGAACCGACAGAATGTCTCTTGTTGCGAAGGCCGAGTCGGCAATGCTTATTGTTCTATACTCTGTGTTGCCGAATAAAACGCTTGACTGTATGTAGATATTATTTCCACGTCCATTGCCGCCAACGACTTCGCAGGTGCGCTCCTCGTGCGACACAACGCGGTAGATAATATCATCCTGTGATTCTGTCATCTCAATCCTTTGCGCTTCTTTGCAGTTGTGTTCATTGCTGCGCCATAGTGAATTAATGCCGCAGACAGCTGCCAACAGCAATATTATGCCAAGGAGAATGTTGCGTTTCTTGTGGTGTGCGTTTATGGCACTTATTACCTCATCGGCAGTGGCAAATCGTTCAGCCTTCTCTTTTTTAATACAACGCTTTATGATGTTCTCAAAACGGTGTGAGTACTTTGTGCCGCTTTTCTTCTTTATATATCTTAACAGACATCCCACAGCATAGATGTCGCTACGCTCGCCAAAGTTATCGGTGTTGCCATCCAAAATCTCGGGTGCAGCAAAATCTTTTGTAACCCCGAACGTTGCGTGGCTGAACTCGTTGCTGAAACAGAACCCCAGGTCTACAATCTTTACATTGTTGCCCACCTGTGTGAGCATAATGTTGCCGGCGTTTATATCCACGTATGCAATTCCTTTTGAGTGCAGTGCCTTCAAACCATCCAGCAGCTGCAGAGCAAAGCGGCGTATATTGTTCTCATTTGCAAAGAAGGCGGTGTCGTTTTTCAGTTTTTCTTCAATGGTTGAGCCTTGTACATACTCCATTAGAATGTACATCTCCTCCTCGCTTTCATAGATGGAGTCATATCTTACCACATTATTGTGCTCTATGCTATTGCCAAGTGCAAACTCCTTTTGCAACAGCACTCTGTTGTTGTGGTTGGGAAACAGCTCCGGCCGCAGCTGCTTCATAAAATAGAGGCGGCCATCGCGGCACACCCTGTAGGACAATGATGTTGCACCACTGTCACCAATAAAAATTTTCTCCTCGAAAGTATTCTCGTTACAGATAAAATCGGATGAAGAAACCATTGTCCTTTGTTTTTTACTCCACAACAATATAATGAATGCCACCCACTTTGCCACACACATAGCCTGTGGGTTCGCTGTTGTTATGTACAAGACAGCGCAAATAGAGCGGTTGTTCCTGAATGAACTGGTAGCACAGGAATGTGTCGCCGGCGGTTAGTTTGCTGTTCTGTGACTCAATGACACGGAACATATCGTGTCCCTCATATTTTATTCTCACACAGCGCCCGGGAGTCCACTTTAGTTCAATCACGTCACCCTTGTTCAGTGCTGCTGTCTGCAGGTTGGGGTTGTGCATAGTCTCGCTGCTTGAATTGTTGTTATTGCCGGTGCTGTCTGTGAATGTCTCAATGCAGGTGTATCCTGCGTATATGGCTAGTGTGTTCAGTGTACTGCGGTAAGGCTTCTTGCGGTGCTCCTCGCCAAGATAGCCCCAGAACCTCTTTAGTGTAATTGGCGAAATATATGCCTTCGTCTTGTCGAAAATGCGTGTCGACAGATAGTCAAAGTCACGCGGTGTTCTCATCTTACGCCCCGCGATAACCTCCACCTTCTCCTGCAATACCTTGTATATATTATTCTGCTCCATTCCGGCTGCGTGTTTTTCCTTTGCGAATTTAGGAAAAAATATCAACAAAAAGTCTCAAAAGCTCTCCTAAAACCAAATGGGGGGGTAGAAGAACCAAGATGAACCAACCGCGCGTGTTGAAAAGTCTGTACTTTTACCAAAATAAAATATAAGAATTATGAAACACATTCATTTAAAACATCTGTTCACCGCACTGCTGTTGCTGTGCACAACAGTAGCAACGGCCCAAGACTTTGAAGCGGGTGGCATCTATTACAACATCCTGTCCAACGAAGGCAAGACTGTTGAGGTTACTCTCGGAGTCAACAAGTACACCGGCAGTGTATCCATTCCGGAGACTGTCACTTACAATGGTACAACTTTCAGTGTAACAAGCATTGGAAATGAGGCGTTCTATTGTTGTACCGGCCTTACAAGCGTAACAATCCCAGAGAGCGTAACATCTATTGGAGGTTTAGCGTTCTTTGAGTGCGCCGGCCTTACAAGCATTGTAATCCCTAACAGCGTAACATTTATTGGAGGTTCAGCGTTCCTGCATTGCATCAGGCTTGCAAGCATTGAAATCCCCAACAGCGTAACAAACATTCATAATCAGGCGTTCTATGATACTGCTTGGTATAATAACCAGCCCGATGGTGTGGTTTATGCCGGCAAAGTGCTTTATAAATACAAAGGTACAATGCCCGAAAATACATCAATTTCTATAAAGAATGGAACTTTGGGTATTGCGGCCGGTGCGTTCTTAGAGTGCACCGGGCTTACAAGCATTACAATCCCCAATAGCGTAACATCTATTGGAGGTGTAGCGTTCAATGGTTGCTCCGGCCTTACAAGCATTGTAATCCCTAATAGCGTAACATCTATTGAAAAATATGCATTCCAATATTGCTTCGAGCTTAAAACTGTTTATAATTTATCTAATCTAACATTCAGTAAGGGTTCAAGCGACAATGGTTATGTTGCTTATTATGCCGACAATGTTTATAATGTCCCCAATGGCTCAATGGAGGGTGATTTTATATTTGGTGAAAAAAATGGTGTAAATACATTGCTTTACTATTTGGGCAATGCTAAAGAACTAACTTTGCCTGCCAATTATAAAGGTGAGAATTATGCTGTTGGTGCAAATGTATTCAATGGCAACACAACAATCACAAGCATTACAATCCCTAACAGCGTGACAAGCATTGGAGAGGATGCATTCTTTCATTGCACCGGGCTTACAAACATTGTAATCGGTGACGGTGTAACAAGTATTGGTAAGAGTGCGTTCTATGGTTGCACCGGTCTTGCAAGCGTTGTAATTGGTAATGGGGTTGCAAACATTGGTGAGGATGCGTTCTATGGTTGCTCCGGTCTTACAAGCGTTGTAATCGGTAATGGAGTTACAAACATTGGAGATGATGCGTTTCGTGGTTGCACGGGGCTTACAAGTATAAATGTAGCAGATGGGAATGTAAAATATGACAGTCGCGATAATTGCAATGCAATAATAGAGACTGCAACAAATACATTGGTTACCGGTTGCAAAAACACATCAATCCCTAACAGCGTCGAAATCATTGGAGATAATGCGTTCAGAGATTGCAACGGCCTTACAAGCGTAACAATCCCCGAGAGCGTAACAAGCATTGGAAATTATGCGTTCTATGATTGTACCGGGCTTGAAGAGGTGCATATAAGTAACGTTGCTGCTTGGTGTGGTGTATATTTTGGTAATAGTTCTGCCAATCCGTTGTACTATGCAGAGAACTTGTATTTGAATGGTGCATTGTTGACTGAACTTGTAATTCCCGGAGGTGTAAAAGAGATAAAGGGATATGCATTCTATAAATGCACCGGGCTTACAAAGGTTGTAATCCCTAACAGCGTTACAAACATTGAAAATTATGCGTTCAGAGGTTGCTCCGGTCTTGCAAGCGTGACATCATTGGCAACAACTGCACCGTATGTGAACCGTTATTCATTTGACGGAATCTCATCATCGGCAACGCTCTACTATCCTGTGGGGAGCGACTACAGTGCGTGGAGCAGTTATTTTGCAAATATGAAAACTGTTGGTGGCATAGAGACTACCAATATAACACTGAACAAAGAGCAACTCACGCTTGGTGTCAATGAGATTTATCAGCTCACAGCAACAATTACACCTGACGATGCAACTGATAAAACTGTTATCTGGAGTACATCGGACGAATCTGTTGTAACGGTTGACGAGAATGGTGTTTTGAGAAGTGTAGCTTTGGGTAATGCGACAATTACAGCAACTGCAAACGGTGCTGGCGGAATAAAGGCAGAGTGTGCTGTAACAATTACCGAAAGGACAATTTATTATACTTACAATTCATCAAACAAAACAGCCAGTGTAACATCAAATGGGTATAGATACACCGATGATGTGGTAATTCCCGAGGGTGTAATATATAACGGTGAGGAGTATCGTGTTACAAGCATTGGTGATGATGCGTTCTCTGGTTGCTACGGCCTTACAAGTGTAACAATCCCTAACAGTGTTACAAACATTGGAAATTCTGCGTTCTCTGGTTGCTATAACCTTACAAGTATAACGGTTGCAGCCGGTAATACAAAATATGACAGTCGCGATAATTGCAATGCAATAATAGAGACGGCAACAAATACATTGGTTGTCGGTTGTAATAACACATCAATTCCAAACGGGGTTGAAAGCATTGGAGATAATGCGTTCAGAGAATGCGGCCTTACAAGCATTGTAATCCCTAATAGCGTTACAAGCATTGGAAATGCAGCATTCCTTTACACCGGGCTTACCAGTGTTGAGATTCCTAATAGTGTTACAAGCATTGGAAGTGATGCGTTCTTTGGTTGCTCCGGTCTTACAAGCGTTGTAATCCCTAGCAGCGTAACACACATTGGAAATCATGCGTTCTATGATACTGCTTGGTATAATAGCCAGCCCGATGGTGTAGTTTATGCCGGCAAAGTGCTTTATAATTATAAAGGTACAATGCCCGAAAATACATCAATTACTATAAAGGATGGAACTTTGGGTATTACGCCTTGGGCGTTCTCTGGTTGCTCCAAGCTTACAAGCATTACAATCCCTAATAGTATAACAAGCATAGGGGATTATGCGTTTTATGATTGCTCCGGTCTCACAAGCGTTGTAATTGGTAATAGCGTAACAAGCATTGGAGAACATGCGTTTAGTGGCTGCTCCTGTCTTACAAGCATAACAATACCTAATAGCGTAATATTTATTGGAAATAATGCATTCACCTACT
>JAFYWV010000038.1 GCA_017546505.1 Bacteroidaceae bacterium | reverse complement strand
TGCCGTAATTGGTGCGAATGTAATTGATGGAATAACCATCTTCAAGCATATGCATATATTTTAGCAATGCTGAATAGTCGTGTTTCTTACGCATAAAATAAACCCCAAAGTTTTTTGTCCAAACTTTGGGGTTCACTTCAATATTTGTCCATTTTATATAAAAAGTAAAAATTCAGCACTGCGTCGGCGGTTATTTGACGCTTTATTTTCATTCACAGAATAATTTAAATAAGGATTTATTTGGTAGTAGATTTTACCTTAATCACACACCATATATATATAGAAAAACGGCAACCCGTTGCGGGGTTGCCGTCATATTATAGCTAAAGGAACTATTTACTTCACAAGTACCTTCTCACCACCAACAATGTAGATACCCTTCTCCACCTTGGCCAACTGGCGCCCCTGGAGGTCATATACAGTTTTCACTTTTCCGCCTTCACCTTTGACATTGTAAATGCCTGTTGTGTACATTGCGTGACGAATCTGCAATGTAGAACCGGAATCCTGACCACCAGTCCAGAAAGCAAGCTTATTGTCACGATTGTTCACCTTGTTGGCAACATATCCGTCCTCGTACATATAAGCATACGCAACGTCAGTTGAGCCAAGTGAGTTAGAGTCCATAAAACGCCACACAGCAGTGTAACCGCTGGGGAGATTATCCTTATCCTTGAGCACAGGATATGAGTTTGCACCTGTCGTACCACTCATTGTTGTGGGAGCTGCAAGTACCTTTGTTGGTCCGGCCTGTTTGTTGTAGATGTAGTAGCCATCCTCCTCGTTGCCGGTGAAGCACCACAACTGAGCAGGATTTTCAGTATCTACCTCGGTATTGTTGAGTGCTATGTAGCTGGCACTGCCATTGTCTGCAAGCACATATCCCTGCTGGCCAATCTGGATTGTATACCAGGGAATATTACCTACGAAATCGCCGTTCTCCACCTTTGTAGTCTCGTAGCGCTTTGGTTTCTCGGGCTCAACGTATGTACCCTTCTCAATGAAGAGGCCCTCAATCTCAACATCACCACGCATATACTCGCCTGGGATTACGATGCAATCCTCGCTGTCGAACTCCTGACGCTCGAGGAAGAGTTTTCTCCACTGAATATTGTCGTGCACAATGCTGTCGCCCTGTAGGTTGTAGCCACACTTAACGATAACACCGCTATATTCAAAGCCATTCTCGGGGTTCATCTTGATTTTAAAATCCTGACCGAAAGGTGCATTGTACTTCACAAGACGCTCGCCATCGACAGCCGAAAGAACCTCTCCGTTGCGGTTTGCATCGTTTACATTTGCATAATCGCCGTGAATATTGAGCATTACGTCAATGATACCACCACCATTGCCAAGGATTGGGTTCGACTGGTCGATTGAGCCGGCAGGGTCGATGCTGTTCCAGTCAATCTTGTAACGCATACGATATATACCAGGTGCTGTTCCCGCAGGGATTGTGAATGCTGGCATTGACAATGTGTTGCGTCCCTGGCCGCTGATTGCAGTACCGGCACTGTTCACACCACTGTCGTTATTGCTGCCGCCATAGAACGAGAACGATACAAGGTCGCTACCCTGGGCGATGCTCAGATTGTCGTTTACAAGAGCACTGAACTTGCCGTCGTTATTGTAGTCGATGTATGCGTATGCGTGCATCCAACCACCGGTGTATGCAACACTTGGAGTAACAGTTGCACCAGGCTTTGCAAAAAGCTGCTTGTCGGTGATATTCACATACACGGTCTTTGGCGATGTAGGAGAGTTCAGCACCTGTGTTGTACCGCCATTAGCCTGCAACTTGACAGCGTCGAAATGGCGGTCGTTACGTGTATAGAGCTGGTCTGGGCCCATAGATGTCTGATAGTAACCGTAGATGAGCTCCGAGTTAGGATCGTTGTTTACCTTGATATCATCGATATAGCAGATGGCATCCTCGGTGTAGTTGTGTGGTGACTCACAGTCGGGCACAACAACAAGGCTGTAAATATCGATGCCACCGTTACCCTTGATTGGGAGAACAACATCCTGCCACTTGTCTGCGCCAACATCTCTTGTAGACATTGCCCAGAACTGCTCAGCCTCGGGCGACTGGTCTTTGCGCTCTGTGCGCTTACCCAAACCTACAACCATCACGCGGCCACCATAAGGACGGTAAACCTTCACGTGCAAATATTTCACCGTTGGTGTCAGTTCGAAAGTCTCATTTAGGTCGATGCGTACACCGAATGTATTTGAACCAAAGCGTGAACGCTGAACGGCAAGAATCTTTGACGAAGCATTTGGAGCAATCGAGAGCTGGTCGTCAACATATGTAAGATGGTTGTCGATGACTGCATAGTTGCCCTTCAATGCACCTGTGCGGAAAGGAGATGCTTCCCAAGTATCGTAAAGACCGATAGACTTGTAGTCCTGTGTCTCGAATGTAATCTCTGTCTGCGCCGAAGCAAACAATGGTAATGCCATAGCAGCAAGCGCGAATATTCTTTTCATTTTCATAGTCGTAATCTTTCGGATAATTAATAAACGCTTACTTTACTGATTAGCGGACAAGCCTTGCTGTCCTCAATTATTATGCGCACACCCATTACATCATAACCGTTGCCATAGCTGTTTGATGTGCTGCCGTTCAAAGGAATGATGCGCTTGTAACCAACAGTTGTTGTCTCCACGGTTGATGCGCGGCGTGTCCAGTTTACACCATCCTGTGTAGTCTCGATGCGGAATTTCTTCACACGCTGTCCTTTGGCAATATACTCCATTAGCTCAACGTAACGGATTGTCTTGGCCTCATTCCACATAAGAGTGATTGTGGCCTCGGTTGTGCCGTCGTTTGTTGCCCAATAGGTATCCTTGTTGCCGTCGATGATGTTTGCCGCAGCATAGTTGCGGTTTACACCGGCCTCTCGTGTCTCGCTCACTGTAACCTCGGCCTGTGAAGCGAAGTCGTTTGTCAGGCGTGCACGGATGAGGTCACCCATACCTGTGAGGGCATTGACAGAAGCTGTCGGTAACACACCAGCCTTGTTGGGAGGAATGTTGAGGATGAGTGTAGCGTTGCGACCAACAGTCTCAAGATACATCTGGAAGAGACGCTCTGATGAGAGTGGTGCTTCGCCATCGTGGTAGAACCAACCGCTGTTTGTAGCCTTGGCATCGCTCTCGCCGGGAAGCCAGAACCAACCGTTCTCTGTACCATACATACCATTGCCCTCGGGAGCATAGTCGCGGTTCTCGGGCGACCAGTTTGTCTGTCCTGCCCAACCGGCCTCGTTACCAATCCAGCGTGCCTCGCCACCAACACCCCACATAACGCAGTCGGGACATACCTTGTGGATACTGTCGCGCAGATTAGGAACGTCGTAATATGTAGCACGGTCAACGTTCACAGTCGTGTTGCGGCCACCATAGTAACCACTACCGCCGTTCGCACCGTCGAACCACATCTCGAACTGGTCTGTACCATACTCGGCAAGCTCGGCACACTGCTTGAGGAACACGTCCTTCACATATTTGTCTGTACCGTAATGTACACTATTTCTATCCCAAGGAGATACATAGAAACCATATTTCATTCCCAAATCCTTTGCAGCAGCGGCAAAGTCACGTGGAATGTTCGTATTGCGGCCATACTCGTTACCCGAGTTAGTCACATTGTGTGTGGTTGTAGATGTTGGCCACTGGCAAAAACCGTCGTGGTGCTTTACTACAGCAATACCGCCACGCATACCGGCAGCCTTTGCAACTTCGAGCCACTGACGTGGGTTTGGCGCAGCTGTTGGAGCAAAACGTGCGGGGTTCTCGTCACCGTTTCCCCACTCAAGGCCGGTGTAAGTATTCATACCATAGTGGAAGAAAGCGTAGAACTCGGTCTCTTGCCACTTTAACTGACGTGGGTGAGGCACAGGGTGCACCTCAACCGGCTCATTGTCGGGGTTAGCAGGAGCCTCAGCTTTTAGCTGGAGCTGTGCCGATGCTCCAAATGGAGCCATCATACCCAACACGAACAAAGAAGTAAAAAGTTTCTTCATTATAAAAATCGGTTAGTTAATAAAAAATTACTCATCAACGGGAGTACGCAAGCAAGCACACTCCACCAAATGCAAAGAAAAAGAAAAAATGATAAGTCAGCAAAAATATTTATCCTTTTTATTAATAAAAAGGGTAAAAAATCAGCATAGCACGCCGGCTATGTGAGCAAGGACATTGCAATATTCCTGCACCGACTCCTTGCGCAGCATCACGCCCGCATCGCTATGCAGTTCGCCGTCCACCGGCACGCAGAGCGTGAGCGAAGGGATGCCATATTCCGAATAGTCCCAAGACTCGTCAGGCAAAGCATTATGCTTGAACGCAAAGCGCCCGTCATACCTCTCAAGCGAGGAGACAATGTTGTATCCTGTCAGAATATCTATTCCCAGGTCATTCTCCAGTGTAAACAGCGCGCCGCTCTCCCACCCCTCATTGGTAACATCGAGCACAAGCGCCGCAGCCACCTCACAGCCCATCCGTCCAAGCGCAACAACCGTCTGCACCGCCCCCTGTGAGTCGCTCTCCTCGTTGCCCGTGAAAGCAACAACCACATTATCGGGCAGCGTGTCGTTTAGCATATCCCAAAGCAGAGCCGCATTGGTGAGGCTGTTGTCGAATGTTCCGCGCAGACAATCACCCTCGTCACCACAGAAACATTTACCGTATAAACAATCGATATGCGACGAGACGAGCAACACCCTGTCGCCCTCGCGCAACGCGTGCTTTGCATACAGCAGAACAAGTGATTCACGCGCTACAAGCCGATAGACCGAGCCCTCGAGCAGCCGCTCAATCACAGCAACCCTGTCCGCCACGGTAAAGCACTCGCCGTTGTCCTTGCAGTCAACGGTTACGGCTTGCAGTATGTCGAAGAAGTCTTTTTCGGGGCGCATTTTGAAATTTATTGTTGCATTCCGGGCAGACACACCAGTCAGCCTACTATTCTGTAACAAAATCTTTTTTTTCACTATTACCAATAGGGAGTGAATAAAAGGCAAAGGTCAAGGCTTGCGAAGGCTTCAAAACCGCAACCGACGCTGCATGCGAGAGCAGAGAGTGCTTGCATTCTATGCCGAGTAGCGAGGAGGAAAAGCTACATCTGTGGGTTAATTTACTGAGCGTAAATGAGGATTTTGAAGGCAAGCGTAACGCAGAGATTTGCTTTTTAGTCGCTTCCTATATTTTTTCTATTTTCAAATCATTCTTGCTTGCAATGACAAGCTTCTCATAACGCTCAATAAGGCGTGGCAGGCGCGACAGCCTCATCGACAGGCGCACAAGGCAGTCATTGTCGAACAGCTGTTCCACCACCTTCGGTTCCTCTTCCTTTACAATGCGCAGCACCTCGTTGAGCAATGGATAGGAGAAGCGCAACACAATCTCGCCGTTTATCGTCTTTTCAATGTGCGGAACAGCCTCGAGGGCCTCGGCTGCAGCAGCACGATAAGCGACAATCAAGCCACTCGTACCCAATTTCACACCACCGAAATAACGCACCACAATCACAAGCACATTGGTGAGTTCCTTGCTGTGTATCTGTCCCAGAATGGGTTTTCCGGCTGTTCCCGACGGCTCACCGTTGTCGTTGGAACGCTCATTCTCGCCACGCTCACCCAAGCGGTAGGCATAACACACGTGGCGCGCATCATAATATTTTTTCTGGTACACCTCAATCCACTCCTTCACCTCCTCAATAGTGGTAACAGGAATGGCAAAGGCAAGGAATTTGCTGCGTTTCTCGGTGTAAATAGCCTCACCCTGCTCCTCTATGGTCTTGTATACATCGTCTGCAAGCATATCAGATACTCTTTTTAAAATCCCTCATACACGCGACAAGCGCCTGCACGCCCTCCAACGGCATAGCATTGTAACACGAGGCACGGAAACCGCCCACCGTGCGATGCCCCTTTATGGCAACCACGCCACGCCCGGCAGCAAAAGCGGCAAAGGCATCCTCGAGTTCCTCGTATCCGGGAGCCATAACAAAGTCAATGTTCATATATGAGCGGTCATCCTCTGCTGCCGTTCCGCAGAACAGCGGATTACGGTCAATCTCGTCATACAGCAAAAGCGCACGCTCCCTTGCACGGCGTTCCATCTCAACCACGCCACCCTGCTCCTTCACCCAACGCAGGTTGCACAGCGCAGTGTATATGGGCAACGTCGGCGGCGTGTTGAAGAGCGAACCGTTGGCAATGTGCACACGATAATCGAGTATTGACGGTATCTCACGCCCAACGTTGCCAAGCGCACTCTCCTTGACTATCACAAACGAAAGCCCCGACTGCGCAAGGTTCTTTTGCGCACCGCCATATATGCAGTTGTATTTTGCCACATCAACCGGGCGCGAAAGAATATCGGACGACATATCGGCTATCAACGGAACAGGCGCATCAATATCCCGGCGCAACTGCGTGCCATATATCGTGTTGTTCGATGTAATGTGCAGATAATCCACATCGGCAGGCACAGCAAATCCCTTTGGTATATAGCTGAAAGCCTTGTCGGCCGATGATGCCACCTCAACCACCTCGCCAAACAACCGTGCCTCTTTCATTGCCTTAGACGCCCAAGTACCCGTGTTTAGATAGGCCGCCTTGCCACTGAGAAAATTGAACGGCACCATACAGAAGTGCATACTTGCACCTCCACCAAGAAACAGCACCTCGTACCCCGACGGCACGTCGAGCAGCTCTTTCAAGAGCGCGCGCGCCTCGTCAAGAACAGGCTTGAACTCGGCCGAACGATGGCTGAGTTCCATCAGCGACAGCCCCGTGCCGCCATAATCAAGCACAGCTGCAGCCGTCTGTTCCACAACCTCGCGCGGCAACATCGACGGCCCGGCATTGAAATTGAATTTTTCCATTACACTGACACTTCACTTTTTCACTGCGAAAATAGTAAAAAAGCGAAACATATCAAAACTGCCATATAAAACAAAAAAGAGAGGCTGCGCCAGGCGCAGCCTCTCTATACAAAAATCTGACGGTAAAATTAGAATCTGAAGGTCGCACCCGCCATAAAGAATGAACCTACAACATAACCAAGCTCAGCATTTACACCCCACTGGTCGTTGAAGTAGTATCTTGCACCAAGAGATCCTGTCCAGCCAAAGAAACCAACTGAATCTGTAGCTTTAACAGTCACACCATCAACAGTAGATTTTGCACTTCCGTGGTCAAAACCACCGCCCAAGCCAATCTGTACGTAAGTATCGAGATTGTCGATGAACTGATAGTGGAATGAACCTACAGCGCCAACAGCGAACCAATCTTCGAATGTTTTGATTTTATAATCTGAGTATTTCTCAGTTTTTGACTTGAAACTGTTGCTCAATGAACCACCGACACCGATAGATGCACGTCCATCGAGGAATGTTGCAACACAACGCTCATAAACAAGTCGCTGACTGAAACCAAGACCACCATAACCAATTGTAAGGCTGACAATGTTATCACCCTTGTCAAAAACCGGAGTTGTAACCTGTGCCTGTGCACCGTTTGCTACAAAAAGAGCAGCTACAACCGACAGAATACCAAAAAACTTTTTCATAATGTGTTTGTTTTAATAATTAATATGTATTTTCTTTATAATTTCACTAACCGCATACACCCATTTTACGCATAGCACAACGGTCGTTTTTTTACGTTGCACAAAGAAAGAGACATTTTTTCACATAAACAAAGATTTTTTCACAAAATTTTCACACTTGGAAAAATTGCAGAGCAACGCAACACTCACCTGCCACGCAGCGGTTGGACAACAGTCTTTATACCCTTTATTTTCTTTCCCTCGACAGCCTTTAGAACAGCACGCATACGGTTCAGCCTCACGGCAACGTATGAAAAGTTGTCAAACACGGTGATTGTACCCACTTCATCGGGGCGCAGACCGCCTATTTTGATGAAAAAGCCGGCAAGGTCGCCACGGCTTATCTTGTCACGTTTCCCTTTTCCAATATACAGCACCGTCCATTCAGGAACTGGCGGCAACACAAGACGTTTGGGAAGTGTGTACTCCTCGAGCCCGTCGGGTACAAAATCGGGCAAAGCCTTGTTTTCAAAAGCAATGAGATAGACATTACCGCCGGCCTCCCATCGTGCTGTTCGTCCGTTGCGATGAGTAAAAATCTCGGACGACAGCGCACGTTGATAGTGCACAATGTGGCGCACCTCCTTAATATCAAGGCCTCGCGCGGCAAGGTCGGTACTGACAAGAACATTGGAACATCCGGCAGTGAAACGATAGAGCGCAAGCTCGCGCTCTTTCTGCTCCATTGCTCCGTGATAGCCAATGGAGTGAAGCCCGGCCTTTCTCAGATGTGCCTGCACCTCGTCGACCGTCTCGCGGAAATTACAGAACACGATTGCCGGCTCACCGCCAAAGGAGCACAACAATGACAACAGGCTATCCAGACGCTTGTCGGGCGTTGTGGTAACCGTAAAGAAATTTGTGCGCACAGCCGGTTGCTCACCATCTGCGCGAAAATCGAGCCTACCGACATCGGCCGCACCGGCAAACATCGGTATTTCATCGGCATCCGTTGCCGATAGCAAGAAACGCGACGTTGCATTGGGGAGCGCCTCAAGCAACTTGGACATCTCGTCGCGGAAACCCATCTCAAGACACTTGTCAAACTCATCAATCACCAACAACGTACACCTGTCCACTGCAAACGACGCACGGCCGAGATGGTCGAGCAGACGACCCGGAGTGCCCACAATCACAGCCGGCGATGCACCGCCAAGCGATGCAATCTCCTGCTCCAACGGACGACCCCCATAGAACGCGGCAATGTGAAAAGGCGTAGCCATCGAGCGCCACACCTCAAAGACCTGTTTGGCAAGCTCGCGGGTCGGCAGCACCACAAGCGCCTGCACACCCTTCTCGTCAAGCTGCAACCTCTCGAGCAACGGCAAAAGGAAAGCCAATGTCTTTCCCGTTCCCGTAGGCGACAGAAGCACCATACTGCCATTCTTGCGACAATGTTCCACAGCCGCTGTCTGCATTGCATTGAGTTCATTGATACCCAATTTCTGCAATGCAATTTCCTGTATTTTTTTCAAAATTTTCATATATATCCAATCATTGTTTCAATTCAAACTCCCCACGACGTATTTCATCGAGCACAGCCTGCCAAGCACTGACAATAACGGGGTTCTCATCGGCCAGATTGTCATTCTCGTCAAAATCGCCATCAACCATCTTGTACAGCTGCGGCTTTGCAGAATAACCGGTTTCAATCTTCGGCCCCCAAGGAACCATTGCCGGGCCGCCTTTTGGCTCTATGTATTTCCAGCCGAACATTATCAGCGACAGAGTACGGTTCGACGCCATACCGACTGCAAAAGGCCGGCCGCCCTCCTTCTCGCCCAACCAGGTCGAGGCCTCGGACGGTGAACCGTCGGGCGAAAGAGGAGCCGTACCACCCACCCCCACAATGCTTGCCATCACATCCAGAAAGTCAATCTGAGATACAAGGCGTGCATTAACAGCCGGTGTCTTAATCCTTGCAGGCCAATGAACTATGAACGGAACACGCGTTCCACCTTCAAAGGCGCTGTACTTGCCACCACGCAAGCCACCTGTGGGGCTATGTCCACCGACAAGAGTCTCGGCCGCATCATCATAACCGTCATCAAGCACCGGGCCGTTGTCGCTCGTCAGAATGATTAGGGTATTCTCAAACAACCCTTGCTCTTTGAGCACACTCACAATCTCACCCACGCACCAGTCGAGCTGCGCTATGGCATCACCCCTCAATCCCATAGAACTCATTCCACGGAAACGCCGATGCGGAAAACGCGGCACGTGAATGTCATTAGTGGCAAAATAGACAAAAAATGGAACATCGCTGTTCTTTCTGATAAAATCCACCGCACGCACCGTTATACTATCGGCAATATCCTCATCCTTCCAAAGTGCAGAGCCTCCACCTTTCATATAACCGATGCGTCCTATCCCATTGACAATTGACATATTATGCCCGTGACTCGATTTTAGATTATACAACAGTTCGGGATTATCCTTCCCTGTCGGTTCGCCGAGGAAATTACTCTCATAGCTTACATACACAGGAGCCGAGGGGTCGTAATTCGCCACTTTGCCATTCTCTACAAAGAGACAGGGCACTCTGTCGGCAGTTGCAGCCATAATATAGGAGTAATCGAAACCGATATCTGCCAAAGCCGGAGAGACGACACCGTTCCAATCCTGTTTACCGGTCTCTGCCCCAAGCCCGAGATGCCACTTTCCAAAGGCGGCGGTCCTATATCCCGCATCCTTGAACACATCAGCAACGGTGTATTGCCCGGGAGAAATTATCATAGCCGCATCGCCGGCAGCAACATCGGTCCCGGGTTTGCGCCAAGGATACTCTCCAGTGAGCAGAGAGTAGCGCGAAGGGGTGCTCGTTGAAGCAACACAATGCGCATTCGCAAAACGCAAACCATCATTAGCCAAACTATTGATGTTAGGTGTTTTAACACCTTTGGCACCATAACATTCAAGGTCACCGAAGCCCAAATCATCGGTATATATCAGAACAACGTTGGGGCGAGAGACTTTACCCCCCTCGCAAACAGCCTGCGCCGACACCAAAAGAGGCGACGTAAGCGCAAAAGCAATCATTCCCGAGCCTAATTTTTTCACAGCCACTACCCTACAATTTACAAATAAAAACCAAAAACTGTACCCGCCGGATTCGGCACTGCGAAAATAGTCATTCGATGACAAACAGAAAAACAAGTACGACAAATTTTTTATTTTCTGCCATTTTGACACCGTGTGTCACACAAAAAAGAGGTATCTTTGCAACAAACTCTGCCAAAACAGCATTGGCAAGCTATTTGTTATTATTAAAGTAGAAAACACCCGAAAGAAATTTAGAAGCTTTTAAATTATGAGCGAAAAAGATAAGGAAATTTTGGAAGACGCCGCAAACAATATCGAAAACGGCGCAAACGAGGAGAGCTGCGAACAGCAGGAGAGTATTGAACTGACTACCGAAGAAAGACTCCAGAAAGAGCTTGATGAGGCAAACGAGAAAATCATCACGCTCGAGGACAAATACCTTCGTCAGGTAGCCGAGTTCGACAACTACCGCAAACGCACAGTAAAGGAGAAAGCCGAACTCATCAAGAACGGCGGAGAGCGTGCCATCGAATCAATCCTGCCCGTGCTCGATGATTTTGAGAGAGCGCTTGCCAATATGTCAAAGGATGAGAACGCAACCGAGATTATGACCGGCATCGAACTCATATACAACAAATTCGTTGGAATTCTGAAACAGAACGGCTTGCAGAAGATTGAGACCGAAGGTGCAGACTTCAACACCGATTTTCACGAGGCAATAGCTATGATACCTGCACCAAGCGAGGAGCTCAAAGGCAAGGTTCTCGACTGCGTACAGACCGGTTACACACTAAACGAAAAAGTAATACGCCACGCAAAAGTTGCTGTCGGCGAATAATTGACAAGTATGGCAAAGAGAGATTACTATGAAGTGCTTGGCGTGGACAAGAACGCGTCGGCAAACGACATAAAGAAGGCCTACCGCAAATTGGCTATACAGTACCACCCCGACAAGAACCCCGACAACAAGGAAGCCGAGGAGAAGTTCAAGGAAGCAGCAGAGGCGTACAGCGTACTGAGCGACCCAGACAAAAAAGCCCGCTACGACCAGTTCGGCTTCGAAGGTGTGAGCGGCGCAGGTGGCGCAGGTGGCTTTGGCGGCGCAGGAATGGACATAAACGACATATTCTCGATGTTCGGCGACATATTCGGCGGACGCGGAGGATTCAGCGGCTTCGGGGGTTTTGGAGGCGGCAATGCCGGCCCGGCAAAGCACCGCGGCAGCGACCAGAGAGTGAAAGTAAGGCTCACGCTTCAAGAGATTGCAAACGGAGTCACCAAGAAATTCAAGCTCAAGAAATACGTACCCTGTACCCACTGTAACGGCAGTGGCGCCGAGAACGGCGCTGTAGAGACCTGCCCCGACTGCAAGGGAACAGGCCGCGTAGTGCGCACACAACAGAGTTTCTTTGGAATGATGCGCAGCGAGGTGGCTTGTCCACGATGCAACGGCCAGGGAAAAATCATCAAGAACAAGTGCCAGCACTGTAACGGAGACGGCATTATGATGGGCGAGGAGATTGTAGAGGTAAACATCCCGGCCGGAGTATATGAGGGTATGCAGCTTTCTATGCGCGGCAAAGGCAATGCCGGCAAATACAACGGCATCCCGGGCGACCTGCTGATACTTGTGGAGGAGGAGAAGCACCCCACCCTTGTACGCGACGAGAACGACCTCATATACAGCCTGCTGCTCGACATCCCGACTGCCGCGTTGGGAGGATTTGCCGAGATACCCACCATCGACGGCAAGGCAAAGGTAACCATCGACCCCGGAACACAGCCCGGCAAGGTGCTGCGCCTGCGTGGCAAAGGATTGCCATCGCTCAACGGATACGGCAAAGGCGACATTGTTGTAAACATAAGCGTCTACATCCCCGAGACATTGTCAAAAGAGGAGAAAAAACGCATTGAGGAGTTCCGCAACTCCGACAACTTCCGCCCAAGCGAAAGCATCAAGGAGAAGATATTCCGCCGCTTCAAGAACTTTTTCGACTAAAGAACAGATATAGATATGACATACGACGAGACAGTCCAATATCTCTTCAACTGCGCACCGCCCTTTCAACAAGTAGGCGGTGCTGCTTACAAAGAGGGGCTATCGACAACAATTGCACTCGACGGGCACTTGGGCTCGCCACACAAAAAATTCCTTACAATACACGTTGCCGGAACGAACGGCAAAGGCTCGACGTCGCACACCCTGGCGGCTATCCTCCGGGAGAGCGGTTACAAGGTAGGGCTCTACACATCACCCCATCTTGTCGACTTCAGGGAACGCATCAAGGTCAACGGCGTTGTGGCAAGCAAGGAGTACGTCACAAGCTTTGTAGAGAAGCACAAGGCGTTCTTTGAACCGCTAAGCCCGTCATTCTTTGAGCTGACAACAGCTATGGCATTCAACTACTTTGCGGAGCAAGAAGTGGACATAGCTGTGATTGAGGTGGGGCTTGGCGGCAGGCTCGACTGCACAAACATCATAACCCCCATTCTCTCCATCATCACCAACATAAGCCCCGACCACACACAGTTCCTGGGCAATACGCTCGCCGAGATTGCCGGTGAAAAGGCCGGCATAATAAAACCGGGAGTACCCGTTGTAATAGGCGAGACGACACCCGAGACAAAAGAGGTCTTTATGGCAAAGGCCAAAAGCGCAGGAGCGCCTATTGTTTTTGCCGAAGAGGAAGCGCTGTTATTGTCAGCCGCACAACAGGAGCAAGGCGGTTTCACATACAGGACAAGACCTTTCGGAACAATCACCGGAGAGTTAAGCGGTGACTACCAGAAAAAGAACACCGAAACACTGCTGTCGGCACTTGTAAAATTGAAAGAGTGCGGCATTAAGATAGACGAGAACACAGTGCGAAAAGGTTTTACAAACGTCTGCGCTCTAACAGGCTTCACCGGCCGCTGGCAGACCATTGGAAAATCGCCACAAACGGTGTGTGATGCAGGACACAACATCGGCGGAATAAAATACGTTGTCGAGCAGTTGGAGCGCGAGAGCAAGAGACACACGGCATTGCGCATTGTTTTCGGGATGGTCAACGACAAAGACATCTCGGCCGTACTTGCTATGATGCCCACAAAAGCCACATACTATTTCACACAGGCAAGCATAAAACGTGCAATGCCGGCCGAGAAACTGAAAATGATGGCAGCGGAGTATGGACTGACAGGTTGTCACTACCCCACCGTAGAGGAGGCTCTGCAGGCCGCAAAACACGACAGCGCCGCAACTGATTTCATTTTCGTCGGGGGCAGCTGCTTCATTGTTGCCGACCTGTTATCATTCGCTAACAAGCAGTAAATCAACACCACCGACAACGCCTGTTTAAAATCGGCAGAAGAGAAAATGTACATCATTTTACTTTTCTGCCGATTTTTATTGTTTATTTCCTTTGCTGTAAATCTTTTTTTTATTTTATTTGCAGAAGAATAGCTATTTATAACAGACATAATATGAGTTGTACAGAAAATCTTTCACAATTGAAAGCCGCTGATTTCAAAAAGACCATTGGCGGCAAAGAGACAGCGTTGTTCATACTGAAGAACAAGCAAGGCAACGAAGTTGCAATCACAAACTACGGTGGCGCAATATGCAGCATTATGGTTCCCGACAAGAACGGCAACTACGCCAATGTAATCCAGGGACACGACAGCATCGACAATCTTTTGAACAGCCCCGAGCCATTCCTCAGCACACTTGTAGGCCGTTATGGCAACCGCATCTGCAAAGGCAAGTTCACTATTGACGGCAAAGAGTACAACCTCGCCATCAACAACGGCCCCAACCATCTGCACGGTGGCCCTACAGGTTTCCACGCAAGAGTGTGGGATGCCGAGCAGACCGACGCACAGACATTGAAGCTCCACTATCTCTCGGCAGATATGGAGGAGGGATTCCCCGGAAATCTTGACATCACCGTCATCTACACCTTCAACGATGACAATGAACTCAAAATCGACTATACGGCAACCACCGACAAAAAGACAATCGTGAACCTCACAAGCCACGGTTTCTTCTCACTCTCGGGTATTGCTAACCCGACAGCAACAATAGACAACCTCATTTGCGAAATCAATGCCGATTTCTTTGTACCCATCGACGACACATCAGTTCCTTACGGTTGCATAGCACCGGTAAAGGGCACTGCATTCGACTTCACAACCCCTACAGCCGTCGGTGCACGCATCGATGCCGACGAGGAGCAAATCAAGCACGGCGCCGGTTACGACCACTGCTACGTGCTCAACAAGAAGGAGGTTGGCGAATTGAGCTTTGCAGCAAAGGTGACAGAGCCTGTCAGCGGCCGCACAATGGAGGTCTACACAACAGAACCGGGTGTACAGGTGTACACATCGAACTGGCACAGCGGCTTTGCCGGCGCACACGGAGCTACATTCCCCAAGCGCAGTGCAATCTGTTTCGAGGCACAGCACTTCCCCGACTCACCCAACCGCCAGCATTTCCCGAGCGTGGTGCTTTGTCCGGGCGAGACCTACAAACAGGTTACTATATATAAATTCGGTGTAGAGAAATAAAGACACTAAATAAAAACAATTCAAAAAAAAATTAAAAGACTATGAGTAATCAAAAGAAACAATGGGGAGCAATTATAGTTATGATTGCACTCTTCGCAATGATTGCCTTCGTGACCAACCTTTGTACACCAATGGCAACCATCATCAAGAACCAGGGCGAGATTTCAAACGTTCTTGCACAGATTGGTAACTACGGTAACTTCATCGCATACTTGGTTATGGGTATTCCCGCCGGTATGCTCATCGCAAAGTTCGGTTACAAGAAGACAGCCCTCATCGGCTTGGCAGTAGGTGCAACAGGTATCCTCATCCAGTGGGTAAGCGGTTTGCTCGACGTTGAGCAGAACCTTGGTCTTGTGTTCGCAGTTTACCTCGTTGGTGCATTCATCGCAGGTTTGTGTATGTGTATCCTCAACTGCGTTGTCAACCCAATGCTCAACCTTCTTGGCGGTGGCGGCAACAGCGGTAACCAGCTCATTCAGATTGGCGGTGTGTTCAACTCATCAGCGGCTGTAGCCTGCTACATCCTTATGGGTGCGCTAATCTCCGATGCTACAAAGGCAAAGATTGCCGACGCTACTCCTGCGTTGATGATTGCACTTGCCATCTTTGTTGTAGCCTTCATCGTTATCCTCTTTACAAAGATTGAGGAGCCCGAGCAGGCACCTGTTCAGGTAAGCCTTATCAAGGGCGCTATGGGTCACCGTCACTTCGCACTCGGCGCATTGGCTATCTTCCTTTATATGGGTATCGAGGTTGGTGTTCCCAACGCTGTACAGCAGATGTTGACATCGGCTCCCTACTCTATCCCGGCCGGTACTGTAGGTATGATTGTTGCCGTTTACTGGTTTATGATGCTCATCGGCCGTTTCGTAGGTGCATCAATCGGCAGCAAGGTATCAAGCCGTGCAATGGTTACAACAGTTTCTGTAGCTACATTGGCACTTGTACTCTTCGGTATGTACGCTCCGGCAGACGTTCTCGTTGCATTCCCGGGTGTTGACTGGGGCAAGCTCGAGCTCATTTGGCAGGATATCCCTGTAGGTATCTTCTCATTCCTGTTGGTAGGTCTCTGCACATCAGTTATGTGGGGTGCAATCTTCAATATGGCTGTTGAGGGCCTTGGCAAGTACACCGCCGTTGCATCAGGTATCTTTATGACAATGGTGTTCGGTTGCGCTGTGATGATGGGTATCCAGGGCTACGTTGCCGACTTGACCAACTATATGACAAGCTTCTGGGTTGTAGTGTTCTGCGCTGCATACATCCTTTTCTATGCACTCATTGGCTCAAAACCGGCAAAGAAGTAATTCATTCTGAAAAAACTTATTGTTTAACTATATAATACATAACGATTATGGATATAGAATTTGTAAGAAGCCGCTTTATCAAGCATTTCGACGGTACAACAGGAAGCATCTATGCATCTCCCGGCCGCATCAACCTCATTGGTGAGCACACCGACTACAATAACGGTTTCGTATTCCCAGGCGCCGTAAACAAGGGTATTATGGCTGAGATCAAGCCAAACGGCACAGACAAGGTTTGCGCATACTCTATCGACGAGAAGGACTATGTTGAGTTCGGCTTGAAGGAGGAGGACGCACCACACGCATCTTGGGCAAAGTACATCTTCGGTGTTTGCCGCGAGATGATTAAGCGTGGTGTTGACGTCAAGGGTTTCAACACTGCATTTGCAGGTGATGTACCCCTCGGCGCAGGTATGTCTTCATCAGCAGCTCTCGAGAGCACATACGCATACGCTTTGAACGATTTGTTCGGCGACAACAAGGTAGATAAGTTCGAACTTGCAAAGGTTGGCCAGGCTACAGAGCACAACTATGTTGGCGTTAACTGCGGTATTATGGACCAGTTCGCAAGCGTGTTCGGCAAGGCAGGCAGCCTTATCCGTCTCGATTGCCGTTCATTGGAGTACCAGTACTTCCCATTCAAGCCACAGGGTTACAAGCTCGTTCTTTTGAACACTTGCGTTAAGCACGAACTCGTGGGTTCACCCTACAACGAGCGTCGTTTGAGCTGCGAGCGCGTAGCCGAGGTTATCAAGGCTAAGCACCCCGAGGTTGAGTCATTGCGCGATGCAAGCTTCGAGCAGCTCGAGGAGGTTAAGGCAGAGTTGAAGCCCGAGGATTACAACCGCGCAAAGTACGTTATCGGTGAGGTTGTTCGCGTTCTCGACGTTTGCGCAGCTCTTGAGGCCGGTGACTATGAGACTGTAGGTAAGAAGATGTATGAGACACACTTCGGCCTCAGCAAGGATTACGAGGTAAGCTGCGAGGAGCTCGACTACTTGGTAGACGTTGCTATCGACTGCGGTGTAACAGGTTCTCGTATGATGGGTGGCGGCTTCGGCGGTTGCACAATCAACCTTGTTAAGGAGGAGTTGTACGAGGTATTCATCGAGGAGGCCAAGAAGCGTTACCAGGAGAAATATGGTAAGCAGCCAAAGGTTTACGATGTAGTAATCGGCGACGGTTCTCGCAAAATCTGCTAATAAATATTAGCCACAAAGCATTGTTAAAGAGTCCGGTCACACCGGGCTCTTTATTTTTTATATCTATGAGAATACCACTCACAAAAACATTCACTATACGAGCAAGAAAACAGTCCATACCGGTCCATAAAAGGCATTAAAAAACAATCCGTTAAAAACAAAAAAAATAAGCAAAATTTGCACATATAATTTCAAAATATTAACTTTGCACGGTATTTTATACATTACATAGACCAGCTAGAAAACAAAAAAGGAAATTATAATATTATTTTTTAACTAAATTTTACTTCGATGAAAAAGAAATTTTACAACGGATTTCTGTTAGTAGCTATGTTATTGGCTACTGTCGGTTCTTATGTATCTTGTAAGGACTACGATGAAGAGGCATACGCAAATATGCTTGGAGAGAACTCCAAATTGGAGGAACTTGTCAATGAGCAGGTTAAGGTACTGGATGAGCAAATCGGCGCTCTGGAGGAAGCTCAAAAGCAGTGCCAGGAGAACTGCGAAGCTTGGAAGAAGCAGATTGAACTTTGGCAGAAGTATGTTGAGGGCAACTTTGTAACAATTGAAGAAGAGTACAACAAGCACATCATTGCCTACGAAAAATTTATTGCAGAGAACCAGGCTAAGCACGATGATCTTGAGCAGAAGATTGAACTCCTTAGAAAAGAGATGATTAAAGCCAACGAGGCTTTGGAGAGCAAGATGTTGGATAAGCTGGCGGAAACAGAGAAGAATCTCAGCGAACTTATCGTTACTTTGCAGAGCGACTTGACAGCTTTGTCACAGACAGTAACAAAGAACAAGGAGGATCTTGAGAAAGCTATCGCAAAGAACAAGGAGGATCTTGAGAAAGCTATCAGCGACAGCAAGGCTGAGCTTGAGCAGACCATTGCAGACAAAAAGTCTGAACTTGAGGAGGCTATCGCAAGAGGTGACGAGAAGCTTGCCGAGGAGATCAAGAACCAGATTACATATCTTGAGAGCGCAATAGAGAAAGATATGGATGAACTTGAGCAGCTTATCGAGGATAACAGAAAAGCTCTTGAGGATGCAATCGCAAGAGGTGACGAGAAGCTTGCCGAGGAGATCAAGAACCAGATTACATATCTTGAGAGCGCAATAGCAAAAGATATGTCTGAGCTTAAGGATGAAATCACTGAGGTAACGAATAAACTTGAAGAGAGAGTTGCTGCAAACGAGACAGCAATCGAAAATTTGAACAAAGCACTTGTTGAGTTGAACAAAAAGGTAGACGATCTTACAATCCTTTTGAACGAGACAGTTAAGCAGGCTAACGATGCATACAACCTTGCAAATAGCAACGCAGGCTTAATCTCTGCACTTCAAACTGCTTATGACAATTTGCAGAAGGAGTTGGGCGAACTCGAGGGTGCACATAAAGCTGACAACGATAAATTGCTTGCAAAAATCGACAGCATCTGCAACGAGTTGAACACTATCAAAAAAAGTGTAGACGAGGCTGTTGAATTGGCTGAAAAGAACTTGGAAGATGCAAAGGCTTACACAGACAAGAGTGTTAAGCTTGCAGTTGAGGAGCTCCGTGGTGACATCAACGCAAAATTGGCAGACATTGAGGCTGCATACAAGAAGGCTGACGAGGAGTTGAAGGCTGATATTGACGCTTTGAAAAATCAGCTCGAGGCAACAGAAAAGCTCATTGAAGATAACCAACAGAAGATTGAGGGATTGACAGACAGACTCGACGCTATCGAGGAGAAAATTGAGAATGTTGAGGGGGCTTTGGCTCAGTATGTTTCAGGCATCATTCTCCAGAGAGCCGAGAACCCTGTATTCGGTTCATACTCACTCCCTGCAAACATCCAGACCAACGTTTTGATGGCATACTATGGCTATGCTGGCAGCTACGGTGCAGAGTTCCCAACAAACAAGGCTCGTTACTATGCAAAAGCAGCCGAGAAGCTCAGCAAAAAGGACATCGAGATGCTTGGTGTATCTACTCAGAAATTGGCCGATGAAGGTGCTGCAATCGTAGGTAGCGCAGGTAAGGTATATGTAACAGTTAACCCATCAAACGTTAACTTTGAGGGTCAGCCACTTTCCATCGTAAACAGCTTGGACGAGGAGTCAGGCATTAAGTTGACCGGTCTCAAGTATTCAGACAAGAAGTTGACATTCGGCGCATCGACAAGAGCTGCAGTAAACGGTTTCTATGAGGCTGAGGCTATTTTGACTCCTGCTGACATCAACAAGGTTAAGATGACATTCGACCTCAATGTAGGTGAGTTCAAGGAGACTGTAAAGGATATCATCAACCCACTCGACGGTATCAATGTAAGCCAGCTTGCAAGCACTGTATTCGATGTACTCGGCCAGTTCAACTTGGACCTCGATGCAAACGCATTGAAGGCAAGCTGGACAGACAAGCTTGGTGTAACACGTAACGTATATTCAAACTACAACCTTGCAACAACAGCTGTCAAACCATTGTCATACGCATTTATGCAGGATGCACACTTTGAGTCATTCCCAGGCTTTGACAAGATGCGCAACTTTACAGGCAAGTTGTTGGACAAGATGACCGAAAAGTTCAACGTTGTCATCAACAAGCTATCTTCTTTCACATTGGATACAGACTCTATTGAATACATCAACTTCAACAAGATTGATTTCAATTTGGATAGCGTTAAATTCGAATTGGATGTAACTTTCTCACATACATTCGAAACAAATATAGAAATAGACTTTAGGGATTACATTGATAAAGAATTGATAGATACTGTAACAGTTCCAGAACAGACATTCACAGTAAAAGTACCTATAGATGCAGACTTCTTTGATGAGCACGGCAATTTTATCGGCCACTGGAAAACAGATGTAGAAGAGGAAATTACTGTTCCATCAAAAGAAGTTGAGGTATGTATTAATACCAATACCCTTTTCAATAAGAAAGTTACAATTCCTGTAAGTATTCCTGTTACTAAAACAATGACTGTTAGCTTAGAAGAGTTCAAGGAATTATTCAGTGAAATGGAGATTGACGTTAATAATTTGTTGGATGGCCAGAAAGACAAGGTAAATGCTATTATCGAGAAAGTGAACACATACCTCGCTAAGCTTGAGAAATTGACAGAGATAAAAGACAAGATTGTAGAGATTGGCAGCAAGGTTGACGGTATTAACAGCAACCTCCAGAGCAAGATTATCAGCTTCCTCAATAAACTTGAGGGTAAGTTGCTCGCCGGTATCAACTCTATCAACAAGACACTTCAGCCTGTTATGCTTGTAAGAACAACCGATGGTTTCCACAAGCTTAGCCAGACAATCTACGGTCCAACAGTGATGAGCGCTGCAAATGTTCAGTTCATCCCGACATCATACACTGCAGAGATTATTGCTCCTGCATACAAGAAGCTTGTGGGTGTAACAAACGTATTCTCAATGGACCGCAGCAAGAGCGCACAGAACGGCGATGCTAACTGCTTGTCTGCATTGAAGAATGCGAACGCTAAGGCAGGTGTGGCAGAAATCCTTAACGGTGACACTCAGCTTGTAAACTTCACAGCTGAGAAGGGTTACATCTACGAGGTAACTTATACAAGTGTTGACTTCAGCGGTTTGGTTGCTGCTAAGAAATACTATGTAACCGTAAAGTAAACTTTAATAAGAGATAAATATCAAGTGGGGCTTGCCCCACTTGATTAAATAGAAAATCATTTTAATATAAAGGATTATGAAAATCAATAAAGCATTATTGGCAGGTCTGTTGATGATGGTATTGAGTTCTTCTGCTATAGCTCAGGAAAATGGCGAAAAGGTAGAGAATGTATTCAATCCACATTGGTATGTTCAAGCCCAGCCATTAGGTATGCAATATACATTAGGAGAGAATCCATTCGGTAAATTGTTGTCATACAACCTTCAGGTTGCAGGAGGTTACAATTTCAACAAGTATTTGGGTGCACGCGTTGCCATCAACGCATTCCAGAGCAAGGCCGGCTGGGACATAGACAATATCAACAAGGCTTGGAAATGGTACTACATTGCACCGGCAGTTGATGTAACAGCAAACCTTTCGAACTTGATATTCGGTTACAAACACGACCGTCTCTTCACATTCGGTGCATTTGCCGGTATCGGTATGAACATCGCTTTTGGAAATAAAGAGGCTGCAGGCGTGAAGAAGGATTTGACAGAGCACTATGGCCACGATAATCTTATGCGCTATTTGTGGGATTGCTCAAAGGTAAGTTTCCTTGGAAGAGCAGGTCTTACAGGAGACTTCCGCATCACCTCTAACTGGAGTGTAGGTCTTGAGTTGCAGGCTACCACAGTCAGCGACAAGTACAATTCAAAGAAGGCCGGCAACACAGACTGGTACTTCAACGCTCTTGTAGGTGTGAAATATGTATTCGGTAGCAGCAACAAGGAGGTTAAGATTGTTGAAACAGCACCTGTTGTTGTTGAGGAGAAGATTAAGGTTGTTGAGAAGGTTGTTGAGAAGACTATCTACGTTGAGAAGACAATCCACGAAATCAGCCGTTCAATCTACTTCAAGAAGGCCGGCAACACCACTATCCCATCATCAGAGATGAGCAAGGTACAGGAGGTTGCAGATTTCTTGAACGACCATCCTGATGCAAATGTTACACTCTGCGGTTATGCCGACAAGGGTACAGGTAACCCAACAATCAATGCTAAGTTGTCAGAGAAACGTGTGAAGGCTGTTGCTGATGCATTGAAGAACAAGTACAAAATCGCAGAATCTCGTATTAACATTGAATTCAAGGGTGATACCGAGCAACCAAAGGAGGGCACTGCAAACCGCGTAACAATCGCTGTTGCAAAGTCTGAGAAGGTTGTTGAAATTGTAAAGTAATAAATATTGTTTGATAATAGACTCTGCCTTTTGTATATGCAATAGCATCTGCAAGGCAGAGTCTATTCTGTTAGATTAAAAGATGAAGAAACTTTTACTTTTTTTAACCATTTTTACCACAGTAAACTGTGCCTTCGCCCAATTGAATACAAATGGAGACGGCTACTACAGAGTGTTGAACAAAGCAACAAAACGTTACATCAGAGTAATTGACAACAAGGCTGACGCGGAAGTTACGACCACCAACATTGATTTGGGAGCGCTTGAAACAATAAGACATTTTGAGAATGTTGTCTCTGACCCAGCCACAATCATCTACATATCAGTCAAAAACGGCGTATATGATTTAGCGGCTCAAGGAACAACTGTTAAAGATATGGTCGGATATGGTGTAACTATTCGTGAGAACAGAGACGGCAGTGGCACTTACAGAGCATACGGTAAAGTAAGTAGTATGGCAAAGTATCTGTGTGACGAAGAAGATGAATATTTGGAAGAGGACTATGGCGTTTTGTTGACAAACAGCGAAAAGACCCGCGACTGGTATATCAAACCTGTAAACCAGGCCGAAGAACAATATTTTGCATTCAAGCCAACAGTTACAGCCGAGGGCAACCACTACACCACTATATATGCAGCATTCCCATTCACTGTCCCCGCAGGAATGACAGCCTACTATGTAAGCGCAGTAGATGGCGGCGAAGCTGTGTGGAAAGAGGTGAAGGATGGCAAAGTTCCGGCCTCTACAGCAGTTTACGTGAAGTGCAAATCACAGAATTATGCCGACAACAAGATTGTCGTTGGAGAGAATGGAGTTACTTCATTGCCTGAAAACCTGTTGAAGGGTGTATATTTCAACAATGGGAGTTTGAAGCACTACAACAGGTTGGCATACAATGCCAATACTATGCGAGTGCTTGGCACAATGTCTGACGGTAAGCTTGGCTTCATCACAGCCGATGGCCTTGATTTTATACCGGCAAACACTGCCTATCTCACAGTTCCGGAAAACTCTCCAAGAGAAATCAAGTTGGTTTCGGAGAGCGAAGCCGGTATTGAAGATGTGATTTTTGATGCGAACCTCTCATACAAATTATACAATTTGCAGGGTGTTGAGTTGGAGCAGCCACAAAAGGGCATAAACATTATGCTGTTTGAGAATGGTACTGTAAAGAAGGTTATGGTGAAGTGATTTTATAAAAAACAATTCACTTTTACCAATAAAAAATGCAATGCGTGAGCATTGCATTTTTTATTGGTAAAACAGTGTTATGGGAATTTAACAACTTTTAGAACATACGGAAAAATATTCTCAAATTCAGCACCGGATAAACCTTTATTGCCTTCATAAAATTCACATAGCGGCCAACCTTTCCACCTACGTCCCTGACATCCCTTGCCAAATCTGTACCATCGTGTGTCATAATCCTTGGAGAACCGCCCCAGAACAACATACCGGCATCAAACTCCATATTGATTCCATTACCCTTCTTTGAGAGATTTCCTCCATAACCGACACCAAGATAAGGCTTGAATGAATTTGCAAAAACATCAACCCTGATTGTATTGTCTTCACCCGGCTCCATCATATAAGCCGAGCCGTCACCAACCCTGTCACCAACGTGAAATCCAAGTCGACCAATCTCCAAGAATTTATCCTCAAGATCGGGATCCAGATATATATCATCACCAATTATAGGTTCACCATTTTCAATCTTTTCATAGAATTGATTATACATACTGGCTCCCAACAGCGTCGACATATCCTCTGCCGCGTTGCAGGCGCTTGCAATCTTTGATTTACCCCAATAGAAACCGGTCGTGACCCTGAAAGCATTATTCTTTATAGGGTAGAAATCGACAAGCAAATTTCCGTTGCAGAAAGATGGGGTTGCAATCATATCGACATTATCTTCAATCTTGAGACCAATGAGTCCGGAAATTTTGTCGGAAATTTCATTGAACTTGTCCGAGAAAATATCTTCATCTTCGTATTGTTCAGTGCCATCAATGCCAAAATTGATTGTCTTGTCAAATCTGGGTATGAAGGAGAATCCTGCTCTCACACGGAAACGGTCATAGATGGGAAGAGCCAAGTCAAAGCCCAAACCTGTTGTACCTACAGAGACACCGAAATCAAGATGTTCGAACGGTTTTTCACCCGAGAAGTACTGCGCATTTGCCGTAAACAACGAAAAAGCCGCAGCAATGGAAAGAATTATTCTTTTCATAAAAAATAGATTTCAAAAGTTTTATACTTAAACTACTAAACACAAGGCTGTTTTGCACACTTACAATACACCGCAAGCTACTACGTTTTAGCTACGGTTCTTTTCCAAAGCCCACACAAACGGAATGCAATGCGACACTCACAGATGTAGCTATAAAGGCATATCGAAAAACAGCCTAACAACCCAAGTTTTAAAAAATTTTCTGCAAAGTTAAGTAAATTAATAATAAAAGCCGCCTGCTGAAAGTTAAAATTTAAATACGCCTCACAAGCAAACGGCTTTTTAACACACCAGGAGAAGGGTGACGCAACCGATGCGACACCTTGAAAAATACAAAAATTCTAAAAGATAGCGAACCATTTCTTTATTTTGAAGATTATGCAAAAATGGGAGTGAAAATTTTACCCCGATTTTCAATTCCTATCCACGAAAGATGTATCAAAGAATACCTGAACGAACAATAAACTTTAATTTTGTTGGCGCTGCGCCAACCTTTTTTACAGGAGTTTACTATAGCGAGAGCTGGTTCGTGAAACAAATGACTGTTTACATAATCGAGCGTAACGCAGTCATCGCTGTTTTAAAGAGACAGAACTATAAAGTTCAATAAAAAGTGCAGATGCAAGGCTTGGTTGTTTTTTAAAACAGGAGTTTACTTATAGTAAATGACTGTTGCC
>JAFYWV010000037.1 GCA_017546505.1 Bacteroidaceae bacterium | reverse complement strand
ATACCCGTTGCAGATGAACTTTACACCCTCGGCTTCGCCTGTTCTGCGATTCAACTTAAACTCGGTGTCAATCTTGTAGCGTCGTAATGCTCGCCTCAGTTCGCTCCAACTTGTGGCGTTGGGGACTTCTTGTCGCAAGGCGAGATATATAAAGTGTTTCACCTTGTCGTGCTTTCGTAGTCGGTGGAACTTGATATTCTCCTTGCCCTCGGAGAAGTGTAGTCGGTAGCGAGCCGTTAGCATCTTACACACTTTCTCGTTTCGGAATCGGTCGTTCTTATCGCTTATAGTTCGCCCGTCATTATCCACTCGGTTATAGACGATGTGGCAATGCGGATGGTCGCGGTCGATGTGTCGGGCAATGATAAATTGAGTGTTCTCGATACCCATCAACTTCATATAGTCGTGGGCAATTTTGAGCATCAGTTTATCATCGGTTGCGAGCCTTGCCGCATCCTCTGCCGAGAAGTTTAGCGATATGTGGCCAACGGTGTTTTTGACCTTCTCGTTGAGTAGCGTTTGCAACTCAAATTGCTCAGCCATTTCCGAGGGTGAACCATCGACTCCGACCGCTTCCAATAGGCGCGATTTTTCTTCTTTCAGCACATAGTTCACGCACCCACTGAACGATGTTCCTTTTGTAATTTTACCTATCATCTTTTATCCGTTTTATCAGTTGTGAAATCTTCAATGCTGTGGCCTGGCACTCGTCACGAACTCGGAAAAATCCTTGCTTGTTTGCCTGCTTTGCCAGCTGGTTCAGGTTAGTACTTTCACCTATCAATTTTCGTATGATGTCGAGGTTCTCGCGAGTGATTCGCTCACGCACTGTACCTTGTTCAATAAGTGATCGCACTACTTCACTTTGACTCCGTTTACTTCGTCTGCTCAGTGCTCGCAGCCATCCGTATTGTTCATCCGAAAGTCGGATTGTGATTGTATTTTTCTTTTCCATTTTGTACTTGGTTTTTGAGTTAATTATGTGACCATCGGGAGCTGTCTCATCTGCCTTTCAGATGAGCAAGTTGTCGGTAAAATGTAATACACCGACATAAACTTGCTCAACTGAAAATAGATTGATTTCATCCTTTTAAGTCAAAGTCTGAAATTCCCTCTTTTCTGTTGAATTTCAAGAGTGTTTCTCAATGCTTACAACTTCTAAGTCGAGGGTTGAAATGAGCGTTTCGAGGTGCGGATTTTTAGCAATCATTCGACTTAAAACAGACTCTTTCGTCTCAGTTTTTAAGAGGTAATCTGCAATGTCGTATCCTGCATTTCGCTCCTCATCGGTGGCGTTATTCTCCATAAAATCAAAGAGTGAAACCTCTATCCCGAGTCGTTGCATCATCTCCATTTTACCCCTCCAATAGTCGGTTGCTCCGAGGTCGGGAAAGAGCAAAACCTGTCGATTTTTTAGCACGCTCATAGCCTCTCGATTGAACGCTCCATTCTTTCCGCCCGTTGCAATCCATAGGTATTGCGGTAGAAAATAGGAGGCTATCAAAGCACTCTTTTCGCTCTCCACAAGTGCCACCATTCGGTGGCTATCGGAGGGTAAAAGATGTTCTCCAAACAGGCATTGTTTAAGGT
>JAFYWV010000004.1 GCA_017546505.1 Bacteroidaceae bacterium | reverse complement strand
TAGTATCTTCGCACTACAATTGTAGCAGAGTCTATTATGCCCGAGAATAAAGTTATCATATATACAGCCAACGATGGCAAGACGAAGATTGATGTAAAACTCGAGGAGGAAACCTTGTGGCTTACACAAGCACAGATGTGCGAGCTATACCAGACGAGCAAATCGAATGTAAGTGAGCATATTAAGCACATCTTCGAGGAGGGTGAACTTGATAAGGAATCAGTTGTTCGGAATTTCCGAACAACTGCCGCAGATGGTAAAGAGTATATGGTATCGCACTACAATCTAGATATGATCATCGCTCTCGGCTATCGTGTGCGTTCCCTCATCGCCACAAGATTCCGACAGTGGGCTACAGAGCGGTTAAGGGAATACATCGTCAAGGGGTTTACACTTGATGACGAACGGTTGAAGAAACTGGGTGGCGGCAGTTATTGGAAGGAGTTGCTGGAACGCATCAGAGACATCCGTGCCACAGAGAAAGTCCTCTATCGCCAGATACTCGAGATATATGCCACCAGTATAGACTATGACCCACGGGCACAGATATCTCAGGAGTTCTTCAGGAAAGTGCAGAACAAGATACATTATGCTATCCATGGACATACGGCAGCCGAATTGATTGTGGAGCGTGCCGATGCCGAAAAGGATTTCATGGGACTGCTGACCTTTAAAGGTAACCACCCGACATTGCTCGAAGCGAAAACAGCGAAGAACTACCTGAATGACAAGGAACTTCGCGCGATGGGACAACTCGTATCAGGATACTTGGACTTCGCCGAGCGTCAAGCCGAGCGCGAACAAGCCATGACGATGAACGACTGGGCTGCCTACTTGGATAGGATTCTGACCATGACTGGTGAGCAATTGTTACAAGGTTCGGGTAATGTCTCTCACGAAGAAGCCATGGAGCATGCCACTACGGAATATCGCAAATACAAGCAGCGTACCATCAGCGACGTAGAGCGCGACTATCTGTTCTCAATCAAAACAATTGAGGATTTGGGCAAGAAAAAATAAGCAAGAGTTAACACTCCATCGCTGAATTTGCCGATTCTACACCACTTTTTTATCAATAATAAAGCCTCCAAAAATCAGATGGCTCCGATTTTTCTAACGGACGGCTCTGGCAAATTTATCAGACAAAGGCTTTTTTCTTATTGAAAGGCTCTGATTTGGGGAGTTGTTGCGAAATGTAAGATTTGTGTACAATTTTGTGTACAATTCCCAGACTTAACCTATGTGAATATCAGTGATTTGATGCACACAATATGTACAATTGCATTTTCTCGTCACTTTCTTTGTTTTTGAGAAGTGGTTGGATTTTATTTCGGCTTTAGTTGCCGACGCGGAGCATTAGCGTCGGTTGCGACGACTGCCGGTTTATCGGCACAAAGGAGTATTCTGTTTGCCTCCTCAGAATCGTTTTGTACATATAGAAATAGTGGTCTATTTATTTCTAATGAGGATAGGCTACACTCGCAGTGCATTGTAAGCAAGCTTACATGCGCTCGTTGGCACTATCCTTGCAAGAATCGAGAGGGAAAAGATGCCAAAAAAGGATTTCAAATAAACCGAAAAGCTTATTTTCAAACAAATCTGCGATAAAATCCAAACAACTTCTGATATCTTGCTGAACCTCGTATGGTATTCTTGCTGCTCTTCCTATTTGATGTTGACTGCCTCACTCTCTGTTCTATGCAACCAAAAGTTTTTCTGACTGCAAGCAGAGTTTTTTCTGATTGCAAATAGAAATAATTCTGCCTGCAAGTAGAAACCATTCTACCCGCAGTCAGAAAATGCGTTACTCAAAAAGAACGGAACACCAGTAAAATCGTGTGTTTTGGTGGTATCAGGGTATACATTGCATCGCGGTATTTGCCTTCCACTTTACAGACTTCACAAACTTTGCGAGTCGCTATCGCCCTCGCATCTCAGGCACGCCAACACTCGGAATTTTATCTCACGCGGAGGCGCAGAGAACGCAAAGACGCACGCGCTTCGCTTGTGCTTGCCTACGGGACGCTAACACTCGGCAAGGCCGACAGCGAGGGCGAAGCGACTCGCCAATTCTGCGTTCTCCGCGGCTCTGCGTGAGACTAAAACATTCAGCCTGAGATAAACCATCCTTGATGTATGGTTAAACACAGGCTTTTGCTGGTGACCCAAAAGAACAGGTAAGATGAGAGTTGCGGCTAAACCAGTATTAGCCATCGAGTACTTCGTGTTGATAAGGGAACCGCTCCAAGCTCCTCGGTGGAGCATAGATGAATGCATAATATGTAGAAAAACATACTCGAAAGTGACTTGTACATATTTAAGCGATTAATCTATTGATTAACCAATAAATACATCAAATAATTGTACACATATTTGTACACATTTATTACACTATTTGGTAGATATTCCGCGATGGGTATATCCTAACAGATAGAGCACATCGAAGGCTCATCCGTCACCACTCGCACACTGTCTCGTTTCATCAATTTTGCTTATCTCAGAAGGCGAGCAGGCAAAAAGTGTCAAAAAATTAGACAATTTTCATCAGGAAAAGCATTTTGTCCGATTTTTTTGGTGATGAGGCTTGGCGGTTATTCTAACTTTGTTTGCGTAAAACGAACAAAACAGACACAATGATTAATAATCTCACGCAAAATTTTGTCTCACGCAGATCTCGCAAATCTCGCAGAAGCGCACTTGCTATCGCTCGTGCTTACCTCCGGAATGCATACACTCGGCAGTATGCCGACAGCTGCGCCGACGCGGTATGAAAGCGTCGGTTGCGATGAAAGGAACTTTAGTTCCTCCGAAGAGCGTGCTTCAGCACCATTACTTTAGTTCTCCCAAGGAGTGCGATGCAGCCTTTTCGTGAGATTTGCGAGATTTGCGTGAAATAATAAATCATAAGAGAATATCAATAAAAAATACAAAACAGAGCATAGATATGAATAAACTGAGTAAACGAATCGTGATCGCTGCACTGGCGATGCTGCCCTTCGGACTGATGGCACAGGCGGAGCGTCGCACGCTGACGCTGGCCGAGGTCATCGAGATGGCACAGACGGAGTCGCCCGATGCCGTGTCGGCACGCAATACCTACAAGTCGGCCTACTGGACCTACCGCAACTACCGCGCCGACAACCTGCCTATATTGTCGCTGGGGAGCAACCCCTACCTGAACCGCACGACCGACTATGTGACCTCGGCCGATGGCACGGTGTCGTACGTAAGACAAAACAATGTGAAGACAGACCTCTCGCTGGCTGTGACGCAGAACGTGTGGTTCACGGGCGGTACCTTCCAGGTGAGCAGCACAGCACGCCGCCTCGACCTCTTGGGCACGAGCACGACAAGCTACAACGTGCAGCCGCTCTACCTCACCTACCAGCAGAGCCTCTTCGGCTACAACGCGCTGAAGTGGGACCGCCGCATCGAGCCGGTGCGCTTCCGCGAGGCACGCAAGCAGTATGCAGAGACCATGGAGCTGGTGGCGGCACAGGCGGCCAACTACTTCTTCAGCCTTGCCTCGGCACAGACCAACCTGGAGATAGCGCAGACCAATCAGGCGGCTGCCGACACGCTCTACCGCTTTGCCTTAGGGCGCTACCACATAGGCACCATCACCGAGAACGAGCTGCTGCAGCTCGAGGTGAGCAAGCTCAATGAGGAGGCCAACGTGCTGAGTGCACAGATATCGGTGGACAACGCGGCCGACAACCTGCGCAGCTACCTCAACATACAGGAGGCGGTGAATCTGCAGGTGGTGACCGACGACAGCGTGCCCCAGTTCATGGTGCCCATCGCCGAGGCCATGGCGCTGGCCGTCGAGAACAACCCCGACATAGAGTATATGGAGCGTCAGCGCCTGCAGGGCGAGAGCAACCTGGCCCATGCCAAGGCCAACGCGGGACTGAAAGCCAACATCTACATGCAGCTGGGCTTGGCGCAGACGGGCGACGACCTGCGCCATAGCTACAACGACCTGCTCGACGAGCAGTACGTGAGCGTGAGCCTGAGCCTCCCCATCCTCGACTGGGGCAAGGGACGCGGACAGGTGCGCGTGGCACGCTCGAACCTCGAGCTGGTGAACACGCAGATGGATCAGCGCATGATAGCCTTCGAGCAGAACGTGCAGCTGGTGGTGAAGCAGTTTAACCTGCAGGCACGCCGCGTGGACATCGCCCACCGCACCATGGAGACTGCCGCCCACCGCTACGATGTGGCGCGCCAGCTCTACCTCATGGGCAAGAGCACCATACTGGACCTCAACTCGGCCATCAGCGAGAAGGACAGCGCCTACCGCAGCTACATCTCCTCACTCGCCACCTACTGGAGCCTGTACTACACGCTACGCAGCCTCACGAAGTATGACTTCCAGTATGGCTTGCCGCTGGAATACCAATATTCCGACATAGAGAAAAACTAAATAATTTACCATTTGACAATTTACAATTTACCATTGATTTTTCAATTTTATAATTTTTCAATTTCACCATCGCTGTATATTGTAAATCGCCAAATAGTAAATCAAAAAATAAATTTAATCTCACGCGAATCTCGCGAATCTCGCGAAAAAAGCGAAAAACCAGGTCTTATGAATATTTCTCACACAGATTTCACGGATCTCACGAAGCACGCATCGTTTCACTCGCGTGTCCTATCCGGTGCGCAAACACTCGGCGAAGCCGACAAGCGCGGGCAAAGCGACGCGCTATCTGTGAGATTCGTGATATCTGTGAGACCAAATTCAGCGATGAAAGAAAATTTCGCGTCTTTCGCGAGATTCGCGTGAAAAAAAATCAGCGAGTTTAAATAGTAAATCGTAAATTGTCAAATTGTAAATCAAAGATATGGACATCCAATTAGCCCCCAAGAAATGGTACGTCAAGTACCGCGCGCTGCTCATCGCAGGCGCACTGTTTATCGTGTTAGTCATCGGGTTGCTCGCTACGGCGCTCAGCCCCAGTAAGCTCCGCATCTCTGCTGCCGACCTGCGCATAGCCGAGGTGGTGCGCATGGACTTCGTGGAGTATGTCAATGCCGACGGCACCCTGCAACCCATACAGACCATCAAGGTCAACACCAAGGAG
>JAFYWV010000036.1 GCA_017546505.1 Bacteroidaceae bacterium | reverse complement strand
GCGTAACGCAGTCATCGCTGTTTTAAAGAGACAGAACTATAAAGTTCAATAAAAAGTGCAGATGCAAGGCTTGGTTGTTTTTTAAAACAGGAGTTTACTTATAGTAAATGACTGTTGCCAAAAAACAACCGTAACACAGCATATGCCTTTTTAGTGGACTTTACAAACCGCGCATAGACAATGATATACGCCGTCTCTTCAAGTCGACCTCAGTAACCCTTACCATCACCTGTTGACCCAACTTGACTACATCGCCGGGGGAAGAGACAAACTTGTCGGCAAGTTGTGAGATGTGTACAAGACCGTCCTGATGCACACCTATATTCACAAATGCTCCAAAGGCTGTTATATTAGAGACAAGACCGGGGAGCACCATTCCCACGCGCAAATCCTCAATCTCGTGCACAGAGGGGTCGAACGAAAAAGCCTTGGCCTGTTCACGCGGGTCGAGACCACGTTTGTTCAAGGCGTCCATAATATCCGTCAACGTCGGCATTCCAACCTTTTCTGTCACATATTTCGACAATTGGACACCCTTGCGCAACTCACTGTCAGCAATGAACTGTTCGAGCGAAATGCCGCAATCCTTAGCCATTTTAATGACAACGCTGTACGATTCGGGGTGAACTGCTGTGCTGTCGAGCGGATTGTCACCACCCAGCACACGCAAAAAACCTGCAGCCTGTTCAAAAGCTTTGTTGCCAAGACGCGGGACATTGAGCAACTCCTTGCGGGTGCGGAAGTCACCGTTTGCCGCACGGTATTTCACAATATTCTCGGCAAGCGCAGGACCAAGGCCTGATATGTGTGTCAATATCTGTTTTGTAGCGGTGTTCACATTGACACCCACCTTGTTCACGCAGCTTTCAACAACCACATCAAGGCGCTCCTTCAGCTTGCCCTGGTCGACACTGTGCTGGTACTGCCCCACTCCAATGGAGCGTGGCTCAATCTTCACAAGCTCGGACAGCGGGTCAATCAATCGGCGACCGATGGAGACAGCTCCACGCACGGTGACATCTTCATTGGGAAACTCCTCGCGTGCCACGGCCGATGCCGAGTAGACCGATGCTCCATCCTCATTCACAGAGAACACCTCGGCATCAAGCCCAAGTGAGCGGACAAAATCCTCGGTCTCACGGCCTGCCGTGCCGTTGCCGATGGCAAAAGCCTCAATGGTGTAATCCTTTACAAGCGCCGTGATGATGCGTGCAGCACCATCGCGGTCGTTCTGTGGCGGATGAGGGTATATGACGGTGTGGCGCAGAAGATTGCCCTGAGAATCGAGCACAACAACCTTGCAACCTGTGCGGAAACCGGGGTCGATGGCAAGTACACGACGTTGACCAAGCGGCGACGACATAAGCAATTGGCGCAAATTCTCGGCAAAGACAGCTATTGCCTCATCATCGGCACGCTGTTTGGCATTGCCGCGCGTCTCATTCTCAATGGACGGTGCCAACAGGCGTTTATAACCATCGGCAACGGCGGCCTCCATATATTCGCGCGAAGGGGAGAAACGTTTTACAAAATGACGGCAAAGCCGTTCGGCAGCCTCCTCTCCATCAATGGTTATGGACATTCGCAAAAACCCCTCTTCCTCGCCACGCATTATAGCAAGCAGGCGGTGCGACGAGATGCGCGCCACATTCTCTTGCCACTCGTAGTAGTCGGAATATTTTATGCCATCGCCCTCTTTACCCTTGACAACTTTTGAGGAGAGCACACCATTGCGCGCAAACAGCCTGCGCACAGTGTTGCGAGCCTGCTCATCCTCGGAGACACGCTCGGCAATAATGTCGCAAGCACCGGCTATGGCATCATCGGCAGTCGGCACGTCGGCACAGATAAAGGCACGCGCCTTGCCCTTGACATCGTTGTGCTGTTGAAGCCAGATAAGGTCGGCAAGCGGTTCAAGCCCACGCTCCTTTGCTATTGTAGCACGTGTGCGGCGCTTGGGACGATATGGCAGGTAAATGTCCTCCAGCTCCACGGCATCGAAACAGTTGTCGATGCGCTTTTTGAGTTCGGGGGTAAGTTTTCCTTGCTCGTCAATGGTTGCAATTATGGTCTCCTTGCGCTGAACGATAGTCTTTAACCTTTCGTACATATCCTTTATATTGCCAATAGCCACTTCGTCCATAGAACCGGTAGCCTCCTTGCGGTAACGGGCAATGAAAGGAACAGTCGCTCCATCATCAATCAAGGCAATAGTATTCTTTACTTTTTCGGGAGCAAAAGACAGCTCCTTTGATATAATTTCTACAAGCATAACATTTTTTTTACGAAGATAATACTTTTTAATTATAAAAACTGTTTCTTAACAACTATCAGCGCACAAAAATAGTGATACAGGCATTAATATGTAGGCAAATATTTTCCTAAATCAAACAAAATATCTTACTTTTGTAGAAAATATCGGGATACATAGTGGCTTTACCGGGGAAATACCCCAAAAGACACATTGGTAAAATAAAAAATACTAACTATAAAGATATGAACAGCAAGCAATTGATGAACAAAGCAGCCGACAATATCCGTATTTTGACAGCTGCTATGGTAGAGAAAGCAAAATCGGGACACCCGGGCGGTGCAATGGGTGGTGCCGACTTTATCAATGTCCTCTATTCAGAGTTTTTGGTACACGACCCTGAAAATCCATTGTGGGAGGGACGCGACCGCTTCTTCCTCGACCCCGGCCATATGTCACCAATGCTCTACTCAGTGCTTGCACTATCTGACAAATATACTATGGATGAGCTCAAGCAGCTCCGCCAGTGGGGAAGCCCGACACCCGGACACCCCGAGGTGAACTTTGCCCGTGGTATTGAAAACACATCAGGCCCTCTTGGCCAGGGACACACCTACGCAGTGGGTGCAGCCATTGCTGCCAAGTTCCTTGAGGCACGCCTAGGCAGTGAAGTTATGGGTCACACCATCTATGCATTCATCTCGGACGGTGGCGTACAGGAGGAGATTTCACAGGGTGCAGGCCGCTTGGCAGGCTACCTGAAGCTCAACAACCTCATTATGTTCTACGACGCTAACCAGATTCAGCTCTCGACACGTTGTGACGAGGTTATGTTCGAGGACACAGCAAAGAAATACGAGGCTTGGGGCTGGAAGGTAATAACCATCGACGGTAACGACTGCGACGCTATCCGTGCCGCACTTATTGAGGCTAAGGCAGAACAGGAGCGCCCCACCCTTATCATAGGAAACACTGTAATGGGCAAAGGCGCACGCCGTGCCGATGGCAGCAGCTACGAGTTCGACTGTGGCACACACGGTGCACCACTCGGTGGCGACGCATATATCAACACCATCAAGAACCTTGGCGGTGACGTAGAAAACCCATTCGTTTTCTTCCCCGAAGTTAAGGAGATGTACGACAACCGTCTCAACGAGCTTCGCCAGATTGTTGCAGAGCGCAAGGCGGCAAAGGCAGCCTGGGCAGCAGCAAACCCCGAGAAAGCACAGAACCTTGAGGATTGGTTCAGCGGCAAGCAGCCACAGATTGACTGGGCAGCTATCGAGCAGAAGGCCGACGGCCCAACACGTAACGCATCGGCTACAGTACTTGGCATCCTTGCCGAGAACTATGGAAATATGATTTGTTCATCGGCCGACTTGAGCAACAGCGACAAGACAGACGGTTTCTTGAAAAAGACACACGCATTCACACCGGGCGACTTCAGCGGAGCATTCTTGCACGCAGGTGTTTCGGAGTTGACTATGGCTTGCGTATGCATAGGTATGGCACTGCACGGTGGTGTAATAGCAGCCTGCGGTACATTCTTCGTGTTCAGCGACTATATGAAGCCTGCAATACGTATGGCAGCATTGATGGAGCTCCCTGTGAAGTTCGTATGGTCACACGACGCGTTCCGCGTTGGCGAGGACGGCCCTACACACGAGCCGGTTGAGCAGGAGGCACAGGTGCGCCTGATGGAGAAGGTAAAGAACCACAGCGGCAAGAATTCAATGCTTGTTCTGCGCCCCGCCGATGTAAACGAGGCAACACAGGCTTGGAAGCTCGCAATGGAGAATGACAACACACCGACAGGTTTGATTTTCTCTCGCCAGAACATCAACAATCTGCCCGAGGGCACACCATACGAAGAGGCATCAAAGGGTGCATATATAATTGCCGGCAGCGACGAGGATTACGATGTCATCCTCCTTGCATCGGGCTCTGAGGTCTCTACTTTGGTAGACGGTGCAAAGCTTTTGAAGGCCGACGGCATAAAGACACGTATCGTTTCCGTTCCTTCAGAGGGGCTTTTCCGCACACAGCCAAAGGAGTATCAAGAGAGCATTCTCCCCGCAGGAGCAAAGATATTCGGACTCACAGCCGGCCTGCCCGTGAACCTCGAAGGCCTTGTAGGTGCAAACGGCAAGGTATGGGGCTTGCAGTCATTCGGTTTCTCTGCACCATATAAAGTGCTTGACGAGAAGCTCGGCTTTACAGCAGAAAATGTGTACAACCAAGTAAAATCAATGTTATAATGAAGAAGATAGGTTTGGCAAGCGACCACGCGGGTTATCCGCTCAAAGAGGAGGTAAAGGAGTGGCTCACAGCAATGGGTTACGAGTTCGTAGACTTTGGCACACACAGCACAGAAAGTTGCAACTACCCCGAGTTTGCCCACGCACTTGCAAATGCAATTGAGAACGGTGAGTTTGAGAAAGGTATTGCAATATGCGGAACAGGCAACGGCATTAATATGACATTGAACCACCACGACGCCATCCGCAGCGCGCTCTGCTGGATGCCCGAGATTGCGGCACTCGCCCGCCAGCACAACGACGCCAACGTAATGGTTATGCCGGGTCGTTTCATTGAGAGCGAGAGCGCAAAGGAGTGTGTCGAGACATTCCTGAACACAGAGTTCGAGGGTGGCCGTCACCAGGCACGCATAGATGCCATACCTGTAAAGAAGTAACTATACCTTATTATATTTTTATAATAGCAGGCTCTTATATTATACAAGAGCCTGCTTTTTTATACTACCACACATATTTCGCAGATACTGCGGGATTGTTTTGTACAACTACTTTTCATTTACTACATTTATTAGGTTAAAATCCCACCACAACGACAGTGTTTTGCACAAAGAATATACCTTTGCGCAAAACAAAATAACAAAGAGAAGCAAAACACTTAAAATTTTAATCCTAGAAGCTGTTTAAATTTATATCGCCAAGTTTTTTATAGGACAAGAATAGGATGTTTATCTATTTTTTAAGGGCACATAGCAGGCTATGTAACCGCAAAAAAGAAAGAAACAGACATTTTTGAACATAAAAAACGGCGAAACAGTCAACTTCTATAAGAAAAGAATTTTTAGAAATTTAAACATCTTCTTAATAAAACTATTATTATGAAAAGAATTTTCTCAAGTATTGTTGTGGCATCACTTGCACTCTCTTCATTCGCAGGTGGCCTTTTGACAAACACAAACCAGCACGCTGCATTCGTTCGCAACCCTGCACGTTATGCATCGCTCGAGACTGACGCTATCTACTTCAACCCCGCAGGTACAGCATTCTTCAACGAGGGATGGAGAATATCGGCAAACTGGCAGATGGTATGGCAGAGCCGTGACATCACAAGCCATATCGACAACAAGAAGTATGGTGCAAAGATTTACGTTCCTGTTATGCCCAGCATTTTGGCATCATACACAACAGGCAAGTGGTCATTCAGCGGTTTCTTCGGCATCCCCGGCGGTGGCGGTAACGCAAAGTTCAACGACGGTCTGCCAATGTTCAACCAGCTTGGAAACGGTTTCAAGGCTCTGCTCCCACCAGTAGCAGGTGCACAGGCAACAGGCGACGCATATTCAGCATTTGAATCTACACAGTATGTATTCGGTCTTCAGTTGGGTGCTGCATACAGAATCACCGACGGCCTTGCTGCATACGTTGGTGTACGCGGCAACTACACAAGCGCAACATACAATGGTGGCATCCACTTTGACGCAATGAGCGCAAGCGGTGCAACAAAGGTTTCTCCACTTTCTTTGGACCTTGCACAGAAGGGTTTCTCAGTGACTCCTATCATTGGCATCGACTACAAGGTAGGCAACTTCAACTTCGCTGCAAAGTATGAGTTCGCTGCAGTAACAACCCTCAAGAACAACACAAAGAACCTTGGTATCTTTGGCGAGAACTTCAACGAAGGTGTTGCAGGTGCAGGCGAGTTTATCGGCGGAAAGGTTTATGCTGCAGCATACCAGCAGGCATTGGCACAGGGTGCACCGGCAGAAATGGCTGCTCAGATTGCAGCTGAGACAGCAGGACAGGTTGCCGGCAGCGCAGGCGGTACACTTGGAATGCTCTCAACACTTGAGAACGGCAAGAAATTGCGCAACGACACACCTGCATCATTGTCATTGGGTGCATCTTGGCAGGCTACATCTTGGTTGCAGGCTATGATTAGCGCAAACTACTACTTTGACAAGGACGCTGTTGTTGAGTCACTTCTTGGCGGTGCAGACAACAATGTAAACCTCGAGCACAACACATACGAGCTTGCAGCAGGTCTTGAGTTCAAGGTTTGCAAGGGGCTTCTTCTCTCTGCCGGTGTACAGTACACAGACTTTGGCATAACAAACAAGTACACAAGCGACCTCAACTTCAACAACGACTCATTTATGACAGGTCTTGGTGGTAAATACAGCATCAACAAGCACTGGGACATCAACGCTGGTTTCTGCTTTGCAGTCTACAAAGAGGACAAGAACGATTTGAAAGCAGCTACTTACAACAGAAGCACTTACAACGCAACAATCGGTGTTGACTTCAAGTTCTGATAGAACAAATCTCTATAACAACAAATCCGTCTCGTTCGTGCGAACGAGACGGATTTTGCTTTATATGCAAATGCTGTCAATCAGCACTCTGCAACACTGTTGTTTATGCTTGGTAAGTTAACCTGCTCAAATTTATAGCCAAGACGCTTGAGCTCCATTGCAGCTCCAATGCGGAACATAACCTTCACCACACGTGCATAGACGTGGAATGCCATAGGTGACTGTGGCTCAATCCTCTCGCGACGTATCAACGTGACAGCAGTCTCGCCCAAACGGCGCATCATATCCTCGATTGCCTTTGCCTCGCGCGACTCGAGATGAAAGCCTATCACATCGCGCACAATGTGCTCGTCCATATCGTCAAAGCCCTGTGCACCATAGTAGCTATTATACCCGGCCGTGCTGTGAGCAGCCCAGTCGCCATCCCACTGATGGGCAACAGCCATTCCAATGTAACCGGCCCAAGCAACTGCCACTGTGGGGTAATCGGCTATATTGGGAACGGCATCGGCCATATATTCAGGGGCAAGTGCATCCCAACGCGCTGTAATATCGTCCGAGGCAAGCAACGTTCCATCGAGCACACCATATTGTTTGCACATACGCAAAAGTTCGTCGGTTATGCGGCTCTCAAAATTCTCCAGATATACTTTATTTACCATTGTATCTTAGAAGCTGTTTAAATTTAAAACACTTTACTGCATTGCAGCAATGCGGGCTATATATTTTCCTATTATATCAAACTCGATGTTGACCTTTGTACCCACCTCTATTGTGTGGAAATTGGTATGCTCGTATGTATAAGGGATTATTGCAACAGAGAAGGTATCCGCTGTAGGCTCACACACAGTGAGGCTTACACCATTCACGGTTACAGAGCCCTTGTCGACTGTGAGATACCCCTTTGCCGCCATTGCTGCATCATTGGCATAACGGAATGTAAAATACCAACTGCCGTCGGCATCACGCACCGACACGCAATCGGCTGTTATATCAACGTGTCCCTGCACAATGTGGCCGTCGAGACGTCCGTTCATCATCATAGAACGCTCCACATTCACCTTGTCACCCACCTTCAATGCACCGATATTTGAACGCTCCAGCGTCTCACTCATCGCAGTCACTGTATATTCATCGCCTGTAATATCCACCACTGTGAGGCAGACACCGTTATGTGCTACACTCTGGTCAATCTTCAACTCGCCTACAAACGAACAAGTCAATGTCAGATGCAGATTACCCTGCTCGCGCACCAGCTTGCGCACGGTTGCAAACTCTTCAACAATACCTGAAAACATAATCTTTAGTATTTTTCTTATAATATTCTATTGCGAAGATAGCACAATTTTGGCAGACAGCAAAGCAAGCACCACCAAATGCAAATAAAAAGGGGGGCACGACATTACTGCCGTGCCCCCGTGATTGAGATTTTGAATATTACTTTATAAGCACTTTCTTACCTGTAGATGTCACGTATATGCCGCCCTTCTCGGGAGTGAGCACCTTAACGCCATTGATGTCGTACAACACCGGCTCCTCTTCAGCGGCATCAATGCCATCGATGGATGTTACAACATCTTTTTTGGCCAGATATACAGTCAACACCCCACCGGCGTCACTTTTCAACAGATAACTTTTGTTTGCGTACACACCCGATGTAGAGGTAGAACCTTTAAAGGTCATAATCGCGCCGGCTGCTGTTGTCGAAGCTACAGTTGAGAGAAAGTCACCTTTTGTGAGATATGCTCTGATAGTTGTACCGTGCAAAAGATTGTTCTCGATATGTGGTGTATCATCACCGGGGAAAAGAGATACATAGTAGTCGGCCTTTTTAGTTCCAACATAGACTACAGGCATATAAGCAGGGACTACACCACCCTGTACCTCCTCAATATAAGCATAGTCGTACTGCTTTGTATCGTAGGTCCATTTTCCTGCACCGGTAACGACATAAGCTGTAAGCTCATCGGGGATTGCCATTGCAAAGGGATAGCACGCTGCAAGAAGCTTTGTTGTGGGGATTGAGAGTTTGAACTCCTCGACCTTCTGCACCTTCCAAAGGTTACTCTCATCGTCAGCGCTACCGAATTTCACACCGGTAATCTCGCCCGACACCGCAGTCACATAGTTATTGCTGCCTGCAAGCCTGAAGGCATAGAGCCCCTCTTCCTCGTCCATACATACAGCCTCAAGAAGTGAAGCCTCATCGGCCTCTCTCAAATCATTCAGATTGCCACCGGCATCACAAGCGAAATAGAGACCTGTCTGTTGGTTCTTCAAACGAAAACCACCGTCAACAGCCTCCCAAAGCCAAACCTGGTCGGCTGCACCGCTGACATTTGCCTTGGCACGCTTTATGTTCCAGGTAATTTCGCCGGTAAGTTCACGCTGTGTTGTTGTTCCGCAACTCAACGCCGTACCGCCGTCCATTGATGAAATGTTATAGTATACACCTGCATCCAAGCCCTTTACTTCATTTGCCTGTCCATAAATCATTTTACGTGTACCATCATAGCCGACAGCAACGATGTATGCCGACTCGCCGGTGAAAAGCACCTTGGTATCGGGGTGGGCATCGCGTGCTGTAGCAAGACCATACATTGTAATGTGTGTCAGGTTGCCATAGCCATCGTATGTCTCAAATGCAACTGCATTCTTCACTTTAGAATGTTCTACACGGATTGTACCGGCAGGCACGCCATTATTACCCTTGGGCGCTGTACATCCATAGCCATACTCAGCAGGCACTTCAAGCGGAAGCTTGTCGCGGAATATATGGTAGTTGTGTGCATTGATATAGTTGATTTCCTCTTTGGGCATTGGGTAGCCTTTTGTGCGCACGTGCTCCTTCAAGGCATCTATCATACCGGTTGAAATTACAAGCCAACCGGGAGTGTAGTCCTCGATATATGCATTGATTTCTTTGAGCATACCTGCTTTCTCAAAGAATGGCAGAAGGTTAAGACCTGTGCTGTCACAAGCAAGTTTCATCCAGTTAATCTGTTGCTTGCCTGCGGTGTTGTATTTTGATGCGTAGTTTGCATCGGTGCGTATTCCCTCGATAACCATAGGAATGATATCGGGCGACTTGCCTGCCATTGTACCCCAAAGGTTAAGCTGCCAGAATGGAACAAGCTTCACAAAGTGGTCATAGTTACGGCTTGTAGTCGTCACGGTACCAATGCTCTTTCCATCTGCATCATATCCGGTAACAGTCTTCTCACCAGGAGTAGCGCCATTGTAGTCGGGACCATCCTGCAACTGCCATGCAACGCCCTTGCGGATACCCTCTTCAAAGTATGTCTGCATGCGGCCACCGCGTGTATTCTTGTATTCGTTTACACCTGATACCTCATCCTCGAGACGCATATAGTTTTTGTTGCCCGAGAAGTGAAGCTGTGCCCAAGATGCCGATATATTGTTTGTTGTTTCGCCACAACCCGGCCACTTGAAACCATTAGGCATCTGGTTGTTGTGACCCCACTCGTGACCCACACCCCAGAAATCAAAGCTCTTTGCATTTGGAGTCATAATGCCTCCCAAGCTACCGATGTGGCAGTATGCGCCATCGCCACCGGCTGCCATAAAGCCATAGTTGGTGGCAAAGAACAACTGACGGTTCTTCACCTGACGGCCATATTTCTCAAGACCAAGAATATCACGCTCGGCCCACTGTACCTGTTCGTAGAGTGTCATCACAGAATCCACATTTGTGGGGCAGTGTTGCAACCAGGCACATACGGGATATGCCAACTGCGCGTGACGTGAACGGGTGATGATGATTGTCGAATCGTTGGTTGCACGGCCTTTGAGCATCTGCTTCCAGTCGTCATTGGTCATTGTCTCCTGATCCCAATAACCCTGAACGCGCGCATTGACAAAGTGTACCTTCACATTTGGAGCTTTTTCAAAATTATCGGTATAATAGTTGACGAACACGTTACCTTCGGTCTGTGCTGCAATCACATTCAAACCGTTTTTCAAAGAATATGAACTTGAGTTCTCGTTCACCAACCAGTTCTTAATCTTAAGACCAACGTTATAGTCACCAATACCGCTCACCATTACAACGCAAGACTCACCGGCTTTAAGATATACACCTGTGGGGTTCTCGTAGTTGTTGTACTGGCTACTGATTTTGAGATTATTTCTCAAGGTTGAGGTTGTCATATAGGCCTCGTACTCACCAACGCGGAATTTCCTGTATCCGGCAGCATCGGCAAGCAAGTTGTCTACAAGTTCCTTAACATCGGCATCAGCAATGCCTTCGCTACTTGTAACGCCCGGTTTGAGAACGGTGTAAAGATCATCCTCAAAATACTGTGCAAAAGCCTGTGTCTTTGCATTGTCAATCTCATACGCCTCTATCTCGGCGGCCGATGCATAACCGTTAGCGCCGCTCTTGATTGTAAAGCGTACACGGCCACACTCTACTCCACCATCGGGGATGGTAAAATCGTACACGGCACTTGAACCACCAAGCTTGTAAGTACCAATCTTTGTAAAGGTTGAGCTGCCGGTTGTTGCGGCATAGGAAAGGTCTACCTCGTTCCAATTACCGTTTGGTGTACCGTCCTGACGAGGAGTATATCTCAAATAGTCGACGTGAGAGACCTCTTTGAGATTAATTGTATAGGTTACCGGAAAACTTGTTCCCGAACCGGAGTAGGCACTGTGCCATATTGTGGCAGTATTGCCGTCTATAGCCCTTGCCGCAGCCTCACCCTCTTGAAAACTGCTTGCATACGCACCACTGATTGCCACTTTCTTGTCCTGGGCATTCACGCCAAGTACAGCAGCAACAAAAAACAATAAAAACAGAACTCTTTTCATATCATTGAATTTAAACATTGTCGGATATTCCAAAACTTTGTAAAGTTAGCACTTTATCGGGAATATTAAGGTATGAAACTAAAAAAAAATAAAGTAATGATATATACAGAGAGGCAAGG
>JAFYWV010000035.1 GCA_017546505.1 Bacteroidaceae bacterium | reverse complement strand
TTTGCCTCTTCGATAGAAGCGATACCGTTCTCGTTAAGTACAGCGAGGATCTGCTTGATACGACGATCCTGACTTTCAAATTTTACGGGTCTTATCATAGCTTGTTTCCTCCTTATTCTTTACGTGGGTCAATATACTTAACTGCACCTGCCTCCTGTGAGAAGCGGCCATAAGACTTTGTCAACTTCTTGACAGCCTCGTTGGCGTCTGTGCCCTTCTTAATCTCATCCATAAGCTGGCCGAGGTTGATGAACTCGTAACCGCAGATTTCGTCGTTCTTGTCAAGAGCGAGGCGTGTGATGTAACCCTCGGCCATCTCCAAGTAACGTGAACCCTTTGCCAAAGTACCATAGAGTGTACCGGTCTGGCTGCGGAGACCTTTACCCAAATCCTCAAGACCTGCACCGATAATCAAACCGCCCTCTGAGAAAGCTGACTGGCTGCGGCCGTAAACAATCTGGAGGAACAATTCGCGCATTGCTGTGTTGATAGCATCGCACACAAGGTCTGTGTTCAAAGCCTCAAGAATAGTCTTGCCGGGGAGAATCTCAGATGCCATAGCTGCTGAGTGTGTCATACCTGAACAACCGATTGTCTCGACAAGAGCCTCCTGGATGATACCGTTCTTGATGTTCAATGAAAGCTTACAAGCACCCTGCTGAGGAGCGCACCAACCAATACCGTGTGTGAAACCTGAAATGTCGGCAACCTCTTTAGCCTTGATCCACTTACCCTCTTCTGGGATTGGAGCAGGACCGTGGTTAGGACCTTTCTTCACAACACACATGTTTTCTACTTCGTGTGAATAAACCATAATCTTAGTATGTTTTAAATGTGAAACATAATCTCTTTCAGTCTGCGAAGATAACTAAAATAATATCTTTAGCAAAGGTTGTGGCATTTTTTTTTGTTTCAGTATAGGTGTATTTGATGCAAAAATATTCTATGAAATATTTATTAACATAAATAGGGGCTTTATTTGCTATTTTGTTTGTATCTTCGCGTTTGATTTTTTTTGAAAAATATGGAAAATATGAAAAATATGAAAAAATGTTATAGCATTGTTGTTGCATCTGTTGCGACTATTATTATGTGGGCTTGCGGCCCTGCTGAGGCGGGGTTTACACAGCACTTCACACTCGAGGGGTTGTATACTGTCAACAAGGCGACTGTTGCGCCGGAGTTCAGTGATACATTTTTCTTTGTAAATAATATTGATGACTATGACCTGAAGACCGGTGAACGCGCGTTTATTGTTATGGATTACTATTACGATGCTTATAGTGGAAAAGCCGGTGCGTGGAATATCAAGAGTGTGAAAGAGAAGGTGCCTGTCTATCCGTTGTCGTTGCGCTCTGACATTGATGAGTCGGCGTATGCTACTCCCATCACAGGCTTGAGGGCTGTCGGGTACTTCTACGATAAACTTTATACCTGGGTATGGAAAGAAAGACAGAATATCAGCGTTGAATATCGTGGTGTCAAAGAAGGGGCTTTGTATGCGATGGCAGTGCGTGGTGTGACCGAGGATGGTTGTGTGGAGTTTGACCTGTTTATCAATGCCGAAGAGAGCAATGAGACGGTTTCGGTATTGCTTACGTTCGATATTTCCAATGTCGCCGATTTACTCACAGATGAGCAAAAAGCACTTCTTCCAGAGAATGGTGATATAAAGACAAAGATATATGCCAAGCGCAAGAAAGGCGATACGGTTGTGGCGTGGCCTATTGATGGCAACTATTCAGAATAATCCCGAATGTGCTTGATGTTATGGAGAAGAGGGCGACAAATATAAATATAAAGAACAAACGTGCAACGTTTGATTATATCTTTACCGATACCTTCACTGCCGGTATTGTGTTGACGGGTACGGAGGTAAAGTCGATAAGGCTGTCAAAGGTGAGCCTTGTCGACACTTATTGCACGTTTATTAACGATGAACTGTGGGTTAAAAATATGCACATTGCCGAATATTTCTATGGCTCGTACAATAACCACGCGGCAAGGCGTGACCGCAAGTTGTTGCTCGAGCGTAAGGAGCTGCGCAAGTTGAAGCAGGCTGTGAAAAATCCCGGTTTTACGATTGTGCCGACAAGGTTGTTCATAAATGAAAAGGGACTTGCGAAGTTGGTTATTGCCCTTGCGCGCGGAAAGCACGAGTATGACAAGCGTGAAACAATCAAGGAGCGTGACGACAAACGTGAACTTGACCGCATAAGACGAAATTTCTAGATTTTGTAGCAGTATTTGATTTTTGCTCTATCCGTGAGGGTAGAGTAAATGCTTTATAAAAAGGGAGACCGACGACAGTGACGTCTCTCGTTATGATTGATTTTGCAATGACAATAAAAGAGGCTTTAGAAAAAAAAATATTGGTGCTCGATGGCGCTATGGGCACAATGGTACAACGCTATGGGCTGTGCGAGGAAGATTTCCGTGGCTCATTGCTTGCCACGCACAGTTGTATGCTAAAAGGTAATAATGATATATTGGTGCTTACACGCCCCGATGTGATACGTGATATTCACCGTCGCTATCTGGTTGCGGGTGCAGATATAATAGAAACATCAACTTTCAATGCAAACCGTATTTCGCAAGCAGAGTATGGCTGCGGGCATCTGTGTGCCGAGATTAACCGCCAAGCAGCAACGATGGCCCGCGAACTTGCCGATGCATTCTCAACCCCCGAAAAGCCTCGCTTTGTTGTGGGCTCGGTGGGCCCTACAAGCCGCACCTGTTCCATCAGCCCCGATGTTGAGAATGCTGCGCTTAGAAATATTACCTTTGATACTTTGGCCGAAGCATATAAAGAGCAGATGGTTGCACTCATTGAGGGTGGTGTAGACGCATTGTTGTGCGAGACGATATTTGATACGCTTAATGCCAAGGCTGCGCTATATGCCGCTGATGAGGCTTGTGCCGTAACAGGGTGCAATGTGCCGGTGATGCTCTCCTTTACCATTGCCGACAAGCAGGGACGCATCCTGTCGGGGCAGACAATAGAGGCCTTCATCGCCTCGGTGTCGGGGCGCAATCTGCTGTCTGTTGGCTTGAACTGTTCCTTTGGTGCAAGGGAAATGAAGCCTTTCCTGCGGCGTTTGAGCGAGATTGCACCCTGTTATGTGAGTGTCTACCCGAATGCGGGCCTGCCCAATGAACTTGGTGAGTATGACCAGACACCCGAGGAGATGGCTGCGATTGTTAGCGAATATGTAGATGAGAAACTTGTGAACATTGTCGGTGGCTGCTGTGGTACAACCGATGAGTTTATAGCTCTTTTCCCGTCAATAGTTGATGGAGTGTCGCCACGCCGTCCTGTGGCAAAGCCTGCCGAGCTCTGGCTCTCGGGGCTTGAGCCGTTGGTGGTGGATAGCCGTATGAATTTCATTAATGTGGGCGAACGGTGTAATGTTGCCGGTTCGCGCAAATTCCTTAGACTGATAAACGAGAAAAAATATGCCGAGGCTTTGGATATAGCCCGTAAACAGGCCGAGGACGGAGCGCAGTTGCTTGATATAAATATGGACGACGGTCTGCTGGATGCCAAGACCGAGATGACGACTTTCCTTAATATGCTTGCCGGTGAGCCGGACATCGCCCGTTTGCCTATAATGGTCGACTCTTCGGACTGGAACGTCATTAGTGCCGGCTTGAAGTCTATCCAGGGGCGTGCCGTTGTCAATTCACTCTCATTGAAAGAGGGTGAGGCTCTTTTTGTGGAGCGTGCCATTGAGGCACGTCGTTTGGGTGCAGTGGTCATTGTGATGGCTTTCGACGAGAATGGTCAGGCTACAACATACGAACGCAAGATAGAGGTTTGTGGCAGAGCATTTGAACTGTTGACAAAGAAGGCCGGTTACGAGCCCTATGAGGTGATATTTGACCCCAATATCCTTGCTGTGGCAACGGGTATCGAGGAGCACTCGGCATACGGCATCGACTTCATACGTGCCTGTGCCTGGATAAAGGAAAATCTTTGTGGAGCACATATAAGTGGTGGCGTTAGCAATCTCTCTTTCTCGTTCCGTGGCAACAACTATGTACGTGAGGCTTTGCACGCAGTGTTCCTTTACCACGCAATAGCCGCAGGAATGGATATGGGCATTGTCAACCCACAGACAACAGTGCAGTATGATGATATTCCGCTCCCGTTGCGTGATGTGATGGAGGATGTGGTGTTGAACCGTACACCGGACGCTACCGAACGTCTAATCGTTTTGGCCGGGCAGTTGAAGGGCAAGGATGTTGCAGTGCAGCAGGCTGCCGCCGAGGCTTGGCGTGATTTGTCGGTTGAGCAACGTCTTGAATGGGCGTTGCTGAAAGGTGTAGGCGAGTATCTTGCCACCGACCTAGATGAGGCTGTTGCGAAGTATGGCAGTGCTGTGGGTGTAATCAGCGGGCCGCTTATGGGCGGTATGGAACGTGTGGGCGAACTTTTTGGTGAGGGCAAACTGTTCCTTCCTCAGGTGGTGAAGGCCGCACGTACTATGAAACAGGCGGTGACTATTCTGCAACCGTTGATTGGGCAGTCGCAGTATGAGACGTCTCAATCGTCCGGCAGGGTGCTTGTGGCTACGGTAAAGGGTGATGTGCACGATATCGGAAAGAACATTGCAACTGTTGTTATGGGTTGTAACGGCTATGAGGTTATCGATCTTGGTGTTATGGTTGAACACGAAAAAATTGTAGCCGCAGCGCTTGAAAAAAAGGTGGATATTGTGGCGTTGAGCGGTCTTATAACACCGTCGCTCGATGAGATGATAACGGTTGTCAGGGAGCTGAAGGCTGTCGGGTTGACCGTGCCGGTGATGATAGCAGGTGCAACAACAAGCCCACTGCACACGGCGTTGAAGATTGCACCCGAGTATGATGGTGCTGTGGTTCACGTCAAGGACGTGTCTCAGAATGTTGTGGTTGCGGCTGAGTTGCTTGGCGATGCAAGCCGCAGAGAGGCATATATTGCCGGGCTTAAAGAGATGCAGGCGAGTTTACGTCAAACAGCAGGGCAGAGGGCTGCTGCTCCTTTGCGTTCGCTTGAAGAGGCTCGTGCAAACAAACCGAATCTTTTTTGAATGATGATGTAATGGTGATTGGTTTATAATGGCTTGTGAATGAATGTGCAGCGTTGTATGGCGGTGCAATAAATATAAGAGATAAAAATATGGCTGAAGATAAAATACAAGGGCTGACCAAGCAACAGGTTGAGGAGAGCCGGCGGAAAAATGGTGAGAATATTTTGACACCCCCTGCACGGGAGTCGTTGTGGAAAAAGTTTCTCGAGAAATTCGAGGACCCTATAATCCGTATTCTGCTCATTGCTTGGCTGCTTTCGATGGTTATCTCGTGTGTGCACTGTTGGGGGCCTGAGAAGGCCGGCTTCCCGGCGTTCCTCGAACCGATAGGTATATTTTTTGCAATAGTGCTTGCCAGCGGCATCGGCTTTATCTTTGAGGTGAAGGCTGCACGTGCGTTTGAGGTGCTCAACACCGTAAATGATGATGTTATGGTTACTGTTCTGCGCGATGGCAAGGTGCAGGAGGTATCGCGCAAAGAGATTGTTGTCGGTGATATAGTAATGCTCAATACCGGCGATGAGGTCCCTGCTGATGGAGTGCTGCTCCAGTCACAGTCGTTGCAGATTAACGAGTCGACATTGACAGGTGAGCCAATGATTTCAAAGACAACTGTTGAGGCCGATTTTGACGACGAGGCAACCTATCCTTCGAACAAGGTACTCCGTGGAACAACTGTTGTAGATGGCAACGGCATTATGCGCGTTGAACTTGTGGGTGATGCCACAGAATATGGAAAGGTTAACCAAGGTGCACAGATTGAGAATAACATTGACACGCCATTGCAAATGCAACTGAAACGTTTGGCGGGTGTTATCAGCAAGTTCGGTTATGCCGCAGCCGGTATTACCTTTACTCTGTTGACCATAAAGACTCTTCTGATGTTTGATGCTCTATCGGCAATGGATGTTGTCTCGGCAATGCTTCATAATTTTATGATAGCAGTCACACTTATTGTTGTTGCTGTGCCCGAGGGGTTGCCGATGTCGGTTACATTGAGCCTTGCACTCAGTATGAACCGTATGCTCAAGGCGAACAATCTCGTGCGCAAGATGCACGCCTGTGAAACAATGGGTGCAGCAACGGTTATCTGCACCGATAAAACGGGGACTCTCACACAGAACAAGATGCAGGTATACGAGAGTAATTTCTTTGCTCTTGATGGACAGTCGCTTGGTAATGACATAGTGAGTGCTATGGTGAAAGAGGGTGTAGCTGTCAATGCTACGGCTAATTTGAACCGTGTGGATGGCGAGGTAAAGACAATAGGTAATCCCACCGAGGCTGCCCTGTTGCTTTGGCTTGACAGGCTGGGAGTGGATTATCTTCCTTTGCGTGAAGAGGCCGAGGTCCTTAGTCGGCTTACATTCTCTACCGAACGTAAATATATGGCGACGGTTGTCAGGTCGCCATTGCTTGGCAGGAATGTGCTTTACGTGAAGGGCGCGCCTGAGATTGTGCTTGCAAACAGCAGCCGTGTTGAGGTTGCCGATGGGGTCTATGCAAGCATCGAGGAGCAACGTCCGCAGATTGAAATAAAACTGCTCGAATATCAGAATATGGCAATGCGTACATTGGGCTTTGCATACCAGGTGCTTGATGACGATGCAGACGTTGCGCCTTATGCAGATGGCAGGTTGATTGGGACAGAGCTTGTTTTTCTTGGTTTTGTGGCAATATCCGACCCTGTGCGTGCCGATGTCCCCGAGGCTGTCAAGTGTTGCATTGATGCCGGCGTAGAGGTGAAGATTGTAACAGGTGATACATCGGCTACGGCGCGTGAGATAGGTCGCCGGATTGGTATCTGTGACAAGGATACACCAGGTAATGCCATTATAACAGGTCCTGAATTTGAGGCTTTGACTGATGATGAGGCTGCAAAGCGTGTTATGGAACTCAAGATAATGTGCCGTGCCCGTCCAATGGACAAACAGCGCCTTGTGCGCCTGTTGCAGGAACAGGATGCTGTTGTGGCTGTTACGGGCGACGGAACGAACGATGCACCTGCGCTCAAGGCTGCTCAGGTGGGGCTTTCAATGGGCGATGGAACATCGGTTGCCAAAGAGGCAAGTGATATAACCATTATAGATAATTCGTTCAGCAGCATAACGCGTGCTGTTATGTGGGGGCGTTCGCTATATCGTAACATTCAGCGTTTCTTGTTATTCCAGCTTACAATAAATGTCGCAGCCTGTCTTATTGTTATGATTGGTTCACTTATTGGAACAGAGTCGCCGTTGACAATAACTCAGATGCTGTGGGTGAACCTGATTATGGATACATTTGCAGCCGGAGCGCTAGCCTCACTCTCACCGAGCTGGGCTGTGATGAAAGAGCGCCCGCGAAAGAGTGGTGAGAATGGTGATTTTATAATAACAAAGCCAATGGCACGCAATATCTTTGTTGTGGGTGCGCTGTTTGTGGCTGTACAGGTTGCATTGTTGTTGTACCTGTCGGGTGGTGACGGGCTCTCGTTGTATGAGCAGTCTCTCTTCTTTACATTCTTTGTGATGCTTCAGTTCTGGAATATGTTCAATGCAAAAGCTTTCCTCTCCGGGAAATCGGCTTTCAATGGGCTGTTTGAGAATAAGGGCTTCTTGATGGTGTGCCTTATTATATTGTTGGGGCAATACATCATTGTTACCTTTGGTGGCAGGATGTTCAATGTTATGCCATTGGCAGCAAAAGAGTGGGGTGTGATTTTAGTTTCAACATCCGTTGTGCTGTGGATTGGAGAGGTTGTACGTCTTGTGTGTAACAGAAAAAACAAACAAAAAATATAAAATAAAACATTATGGAAACATTGATTCAATTTTGTCTTGACCATTTGAATTATTGGACAGTGACGCTGTTTATGGCAATCGAGAGTTCTTTTATTCCTTTCCCGTCAGAGGCTGTTGTGCCACCTGCAGCCTGGAAGGCGGCTGTGACGGGTGAAATGAATGTGTTCCTTGTTGTTCTGTTTGCAACAGTGGGAGCGCTCATTGGAGCTTTGGTTAATTACTACATTGCTGTGTGGTTTGGCCGTCCTATCGTTTACAGGTTTGCAAATAGCCGTTTGGGGCATATGTGTCTCATTGATGAGGCTAAAGTTCAGAAGGCCGAGGTATTTTTTGACAAGCACGGCGTGGTGTCTACATTGATAGGACGTCTTGTTCCTGTTGTGCGCCAGCTTATTTCAATCCCCGCCGGTCTTGCCCGTATGGGTGTTGGACGTTTTGTGCTTTACACCTCTATTGGAGCAGGTATATGGAATGTTATTCTCACTGCGTTGGGATATTATATGGCATATATCCCCGGCATGGAAACAGAGGAGGCTGTGATGAATAAAGTGAAGGAGTACAGCAGTGAGATTGGCATTGTGTTTATTGTTGTTGCCGTTCTTGTTGTCGTATATCTGGCGTATAAGGGATTGAAGAAGAAATGACCATCACATTTTATTGAATCCCGGCACGAATTTTATCCGTGCTGCGTGCGACCTACCGCTGCTCGCGTTGTCTATGATAAAAGCCTGCGTTACTGCAGGCTTTTATCATTTAAGGGCGTATTTGACGGTTGTCACGACACGTATGTTTTTTATCTGTGGTGTTGTTTCATCACTTGTAATGGTGAACTGCCCTTGTGTCGCTTGTCTGATGTTGCCAAGCTCGCAGTCCGAGTCTTCGGCAAACTTTTGTGCTACTGCACGGGCATTGCGCGTTGCTTCTTCAACCATCTCGGGTTTAATGTCATTCAATGCCGTGTATTCGAATTGTGTCTGGTAGTTGTATTCGTTGCTTATTATCACACCGTCCTTCATCAGCTCAATCTGCTTACTCATCAGCTCTATGACCTTTTCTACTTGTGGGGATATGACTGTTATCACAGCCTCGGCCTGGTAGCGGAACTTGATATTGTCGGGAATATAGCTTTGTGCAAGACGGTCGGTGACGGCCGGTGCTGATATGATTATTTCATTGTCTGTTATGCCACCATTCTTCAGAAATGAAAGGATTATCTTTTTGTTCTTTTCAATCTCGTCATAGAGCTTCTGCATATCGTTGCTGACACATTTATATGGTAGTGGCCACACGACCTTGTTGGCAAGCACTTCGCGCTCGGCAAGTCCTTTAACTGTCACGTATTGCTCTTGATTGGCAATGCTTGTGAGTCCTTTGGAAATAAAGTAACCTAACAAGGTTAGGCCTGCAACTATTGCTATGCTTGGTAGCAGTGCCTTTTTGCAGATACATTTTCTGTTATCGCAATTTTCCATAATCATCTGTTTTTAGGGTTCTTCAATATATCGTCAAGGTTTGCGCGTTCAAATATTTCGAGTTTGCCACCTCGGGTGGCGTTATATATCTTTACACCTTTTCTGTCACATACTTCGCGTGCGCGTGCGTATGCCAACAGGTTGGTATTGACCTCTGGGGCGGCATAGCTGCGTTTGCTGTTGAACAGGCGTGGGTCGAAATAACTCTCTTTATTAATGACGCTGTTGTTGCTTGAATAGTTGCAGTCGACTCCAATGAGGTAAATCTCCTTAAATCCCATATACGCAGCAAACTGTATCATTGAGTATGTTACCGTCTGGCCACTATAAACAACGTTTGGAATGTTGTTCGAGAAGCCTATGGGGTTCTGCGGAAAGAGCATATTGTAATATGTCACGCCCTTGATGTGGTAACGGTTGGCGTAGTGTGCCTTTAGAAAGCGTATGCCTTTGTAGTCGGCAATCTCCTGCTTGTTGTCCAGGATAATCTTGTTGTCCTGTGCAAAATAGTAGGTTGGCGCAAAGGGGATTTCGTTGAACAATTTTATAAGTGAATTGCAGGCGAATGTCACTTCGCCAAGCTCCATGAGCCGTTTGAGGTCGCTGTTCCTGAGGCTGGGCCCGTTGCCGATGATGAAACAGCGTCCGTTATGGCTGTTCTTGTATGTGCGCAAGTGCCTACGGCTACCAATCAGCAGTGTGCCATAGAGGTAGTTGAGTGCGTTCCAACATTTTTGCCAAGCCTTGCCCATTGTTGTCTATACATTGTGTTGTGATTGTTCACCGGGCAACACTTTCACTGCAAAATCAAAATCCTCGGGGTTGTCAATGTCTATGCCTTCTATGGGGTCTACAATGGCAATGTATGGATTGTTGCCGATGCGCTGATGCTGTTCACACCATATCTCTTTTCGGAAGATATAAAAAGCGCTTGTCTCAAAGAATACAGGCTCTAATGTTTGTGTGCGTGGAACCTCCTTAAGTTCATAATTCAAGGGCTGTCCTTTGTACCAAGTGAATGTCTGCACTTTTTGCGCACTGAATGCCGAATCGTGGCTGCCGTCTTTGACTTGTCTGATTGCATTCTTTATTGTATCGGCTTTTATGAACGGCGATGTAGTGTGTGCCAGGATATAAATGTCGGCGTCAATCTCCCGTGTAAAGGAATCGTAGATTTCCTGTCCCAATGTCTCGTCGCGGTCGAGCGACTCGTCACGTTTAAGGAATTTTACACCTGGTGGCAGCAGTGGCTTTACCTCTTCGCTGCTACAATATACATATACCTCGTCTATATCCTTCACACCTGCAAGTGTTTCAAGGATATACAACATCAAAGGCTTGCCACCCAGTTTTTTCAGGTTTTTCCCGACAACGCGTTTGCTGTTCAGTCTTATAGGGACAAATGCGACAACTTTCATAATTCTTTAAATACAGCTAAATGCATCTATTACACCCACGAGTTTGTTATTGTCGTTGACAACGAGCAGTGACTTGATGTTGTGCTGACGCATTATCTCCTCGGCGTGTGAGAGCTTGTCATCTTCTTTTATCAGTTTGGGATTTCTGTTCATCAGGTTCTTGACTGTAAGCTGGAAGAAATGCTCTTGGTCACGTTGCATAGTGCGTCGGATATCGCCGTCGGTCACAACACCAATAATCTCGTCATTCTCAATAACAGCAGCTATACCCATTTTTGTTCGGCTGATTTGCATCAGTGCATCGCTTATCTTTGATTCGCTGTTTACAATGGGAAGGTTCTCGCTTGCCATATAATCCTTGACCCTTGAGAGAAGGCGACGGCCAAGTGAACCGCCGGGATGGAACTGTGCAAAATCTTTTGCCTGGAAATTGCGCACTGTCATCAGCGCACACGCAATTGCATCGCCCATTGCCAGTGTGGCGGTGGTTGAAGATGTCGGTGCAAGGTTCAGCGGACAGGCTTCCTTCTCGACCGACACGTTCAAGTGGCAATCGGAGTATTTTGCAAGCAGTGAAGCAGGGTTGCCCGACATTGATATGATGGGGATGTTCCTCTCTCTCAATAGTGGAATGAAACGTAACAGTTCATCGGTCTGTCCCGAATTGGATATTGCCAACACTACATCACCCTCACCAATCATTCCAAGGTCGCCGTGAAAGGCATCCAGTGGGTTGACAAAGAAGGCCGGTGTGCCTGTGCTTGCCATTGTTGAGGCTATCTTGGCACCTATGTGTCCCGATTTTCCTACGCCGGTTACAATGAACTTGCCTTTGCTGTTGATGATTAGTTCAATGGCTTTTGTAAAGTTGTCATCCAACTTTGGTATCAGATTCAATATGGCCTGAGCCTCGTCCTGAAAGCATTTCTTGGCTACATCAATAACGTTTGTCATATATATACTATAATCTTTGTTTGTTTCAACTCCCACCGGGGAATGCATTAACTTTCTTGCGAAGATAGTAAATAAAAATGAATATTTGACAATATCGTGATATATAATAACGCCTCCACTTTGCCAAGTGGAGGCGTTATGCTTTCAAAGCAGTGTATCTTGGTTAGATTTCAGCAATTACCTCAACCTCAACGAGAACATTCTTTGGCAATGTCTTCACTGCAACGCAAGAGCGTGCTGGTTTGCTTGTGAAGTACTCTGCATAAACTGCGTTGAACGCTGCAAAGTCGGCCATATCACTGAGGAAACAGGTTGTCTTGACAACTTTTTCAAATGATGCGCCTGCCTCGGCAAGAACAGCTGAGAGGTTTTTCATCACCTGTGTAGCCTGGTCTGTAATGCCTTCTGCCTCAACTTCGCCTGTTGCAGGGTTGATGGGTATCTGACCCGAAGTGAACAACATATTACCGCAGATGATAGCCTGTGAGTAGGGGCCGATAGCCTCGGGGGCATTGCTTGTATAAACTTTCTTCAACATAGTTATTTTGTTTTTAATGGTTAATCTTAATCCAAAATATTGAAACCGGCAGTGGTCAATGCTGCTTTAATTTTGTTGATGTGCTCGAAATTGCGTGTCTCAAGGTCTATGCGTATCCAACAGCCTGTAACGCCTGTGTTTGCATTTGTGCGCTCGTGGTGCACGCCGATGACATTACCGCCAAGTTCGGCTATAATCTTTGAAACCTGCACCAACTGGCCTGGCTTGTCAAGAAGCTCAACCTTTAGGAGTGCCGAGCGACCCGATGTGAAGAGACCACGTTTGATTACACGGTCGAGGATATTGACGTCGATGTTACCGCCCGATACAACACAGATGACGTTCTTGCCTTCAACCGGAATTTTGTCGAACATCACGGCTGCTGCAGCAACTGCACCAGCACCCTCGGTGATAATCTTCTGATGCTCGAGCATTGAGAGGATTGCTGATGAAACCTCGTCGTCGGTCACGGTTACAATGCCGTCAACATATTTGCTGCAAAAATCGAATGTATTCTCGCCCGGCTGCTTTACCGCAATACCGTCTGCAATTGTTGAAACAGAGTCGAGACGCTCAATCTGCTTGTGCTCAACAGAGTTTTTCATACTTGGAGCACCGGCTGCCTGAACACCATAGACTTTTATTTTCGGGTTGAGTGACTTCAAGGCAAATGCAACACCCGAAATGAGACCGCCACCACCAATGGGCACAACAACAACCTCAACATCCTTCATCTGGTCGATGAGTTCAAGACCGATTGTTCCCTGTCCTGCAATAACGTCAATATCGTCGAATGGGTGAATGAATGTGTAGCCCATCTCGTCGCGCAACTCGATGGCACGTTTGTAGGCATCGTCGTAGACACCTTCTACAAGGCATATTTCGGCACCATAGCCTCTTGTCGCCTCAACTTTTGAGATTGGAGCGCAGTCGGGGAGGCAGATGGTTGACTTTATACCGTTCTTTGTAGCTGCCAAAGCAACGCCTTGAGCGTGGTTACCGGCAGAGCAAGCGATAACACCCTTTGCCTTCTCCTCGGCCGAGAGTTGTGAAATCTTGTAGTATGAACCACGTACCTTGAACGAACCGGTCAACTGCAAGTTCTCGGGTTTTAGGAAGATGTTTCCCTTCTTGTTCAAATAGGGAGCCGGGATGAGCTCTGTGCGACGTATCACATCCTTGAGGACGTACGATGCGTGATAGATTTTGTCGAGTGTAAGCATTGTATTTTTGTTTAATATGTAGTTTAAAAAGTGGTGTCCTAACACACATTCGTGTTAGTGTCATCCTGAGCATTTGTGAAGGAACTCTTGGATACTTCGCTATGCTCTGTATGACATAAGGGACTTCTGTCTAAGCTATGTTTACTCGTTTCGCAAATTTACAACCATTTTTTTTATAAACTACATATTGGCATATTTTTTTACCAAAAAAGTAGAAAATGGGGTAGTGGAAGGCGTTGCGGTTTGCTTGCTTTGTGTTTGGGAATTATATAAGGCTGTTGTGGCCAAATTAGTCCTTTGTAATATACATCAAATGCGACGGGTAAGCCCGTCGCATTTGATGTATGCTTAATGTTGGAACACTCTTTTAGTTTGCGGTGATAGTTACATCATCAACAAGGATTGCTGCACCGTTTCCAACCTTGGAATTCATTACCAAAGCTGTGATTACAGTCTCTTTCTCAAGTGTGAACTCTGCTGCGTGGAGTTCCCATTCGTTTGTAACTGTTGTCGGGTCTGTCAGGTATTTATAATCTGAATTTTCAATTTTGCCATCTTTGATAATACCATAACCCAAACGGAATGCTCCGGCTGTGCTGCCGCTCTGCTTGATATAAGCTGCTATCGTATATGTGCCGGCAGGGAGTGTATAGGCTTTTGATGCAAGGCGCTTGTTACCGCCTGAATAGCCGCTTACATTTACTGCATAGCTACCGGTGTGGGCATCTGTGCTTTGTGAGATTGTTGCACTGTGAGCTGTTGCATTGCTGCCGTCTTTTCCCCAACCTGTCGGTGTGCTGCCGCTCCACTCCTCGAAGTCGCCATTCTCAAGAACATTGCCCTCAGTTGGAATTACAGGAGTCTCGGGAGTCTCGGGAGTCTCTGGCTCTTCTGGTTTCGGTGTCTCGGGCTGCTCAGGTGTTGCACCTGTGCCGCTTGCAACTTCAACATTCTTAATCTCCCAAGTGCTTGAGTTTGCTGTCGTTGACATATACTTGAATGCTATAACAACTGCAGTCTGTCCCATCATTGACTCGGGGAGTGCAATCTTGCCTGTGTTGTGGAATGTCCAATCGCCATTGTTTACAGCGCCATAGTTGACCTCGGTCCACTCTGTTGTTGCAACATCGCCTGTGTAGTTGCTTGTGATAACCAACTTGTGGTTTGCTGCAGCAGCGCCTGCATCACCCTTGTTGATTACGTAGTCGAATGAAATGTAAGCAGCTGTCTCGTTTGTGAAATCAATCGCAGACGAAATGAGCCAACTCTCTGCATCCTGGCTTGCACCGTTGGCGTAGCCTGATGCCTTTGCTCCATAAGTAGCATCTGATACCCAGGCAAAATCACCTACAGTCTCTTGTGTAGTAAATGAACCAAAGCCATTTGTAAATGCCTCACTGATGTATGCGTTGGCCGGAGTCTCTGGAGTTTCAGGCTCCTCCGGTGTAACTCCATCTATTGAGTATGCCGAAATGCTCTTCAAACCTGCAACGCCAAAATACTTCTCAAGGCTACCTGTGAGGGTTACAAACTTCTTGTAATTGTCCGGATTGTCAACAAGGTTTAATGCGTCGCGTACTTTACCGCTTGGCAACTGTACTGCCAAACATTTTGCAATGTCTGTCTCGTCGGCATTATCGGCGATAAGGAGGTTCGTCTTTAATACAGCATTGCCGCTGAAGTTTGCATCGTCAATTGATTTATCGTCAATTGAACCAACGATATAACCCTTTACGATTGCAGGTTTTGCAGCTCCGCTATATGCAGCAAGAGCCTGTGCTACAGTGTATTCCTCTGCCTCCTCTGGTTCGGTAACCTCGGCTTTGCCGTGAGCTACCTTGAAGTTCTTGACTTCCCAAGTACCAGCCTTTATTGTAGCTGTGTAACGCAATGCGAATACAACGCCGCTCTTGCCAAGGAATTCTGCAGGCACAGCAACATTTGCCTTGTAGAATGTTGCCCAATCGCTTCCCTCTACAGCATTGTATGGGAGGTCTACCCAAGTAGCCTCGGCTGCATTACCGGCATAGTTGTTGCTGATGAGCAACTGGTGGTTGGCTGCAACCTTGCCGCTCTCGGAATAACGGATTATGTACTCGAATGCTACGTAAGCCTCTGTTTCGTTTGTAAAGTCAACAGGAGATGAAATCAACCAACTTGTTGCTGCATTGTTTGCCTGTGTGTTTGAGTCGTAGCTTGTTGCCTTTGCAGTACTGTAGTCGATAACCCAAGGGTAGTTGCCGACAGTCTCCTCGGTGCTGAATACACCGAAACTTGATGCAAAGGTCTCGTTGATATATACGCCCTCCGGTGTTCCGTTGCCGTTGCCGCCGGTATTGCCACCGGGGTTGTAGGGCGACTCGGGAGTCTCGGTACAAGCAGCGAATGCAAATACGCTAAGTGCTGCAAAGAATAAATACCTAAGTTTCATAATGTTTTGTTTTTGGTTAATTATAATATTTGTTATTCAATTACTTTTTCAATGTCTGTCGTGTGGCTGATTACAAACTGCCAGTAGTCGTTGTAGCGTGTCATCACACCATTGATGTTGAGTTTGCCGGTTGGAATTGCTTCATTGGCAAAGTCGGCGTATGTACTCATTCGTAGTACAATCTTTGTGCTGCCTATCTTTATGTTGCGTTCAACAACGTTGCTGCTATTCTTTTTCTCCTCAGGTGCCCACAACTCAGTGCCATTGGCCTCTGTGATTGAGACATTCTCAAGACGTACGAACTTGGCAAGATTGTTTTTGTTGTCATTTGTAAAGAATGAGTCGTCGATAACGGCAGGCTGCATCTCTTCTTGCATCATATCCGGCAAGCCAATGATGCGTATGTGCTGTGGATAGATGTATCTGTTCATACGTCCTACTTTGCCGTTATATAGGCCTCCAATCTGTGCCATCTTGCCATAGCCGCCAATGTACAAGTCCTTGCAGGCAATGCGTACGCGCTGTCCTTTTGGAACCATTGCATAGAGGCCTACATCATTTACACCGATTACCATTGCACCGGTAGCATCGTTGATAATGAATTGCTTGTATACGTTGCCACTCTCATCGTTTGCAACTACTACACCTTCGATGATAATATCTTCGGTTATTTGCTGGACTGAATTGCCGCTGATGGTTGAAGCGTACTTTGCTTTCAGTTCGGCAATTGTGTGGGTTGCTGCTCCAATCTCGTTGTTGCCGAAAGGGGGCTCGTTGAATTGTGGCTCGTCAAACTCGTTCATACACGATGTTGTGACAAAGAGTGACAATGCTAAAATTGATAGATATTTTATTGATTTCATAATTCTCTATTAATATAATGGTGTTATTAGAAACGGAAACCGATGTTCAAATAGAAGTTGAATGCGTTGGCATAGTAGAGGAATGGATTCTTTGAGAACTTGTATGTGCGTTCGCTGCCATCGGCATAGCTGTCGTCACGGTTCTGCTCGTAACCTCCGGTAATCATATTGGTGTTGTTCAATAGGTTACTGAGCTGAAGGTTGATGTTCAGTTTCTTCCCTTCGCGCAAACTTATGCTCTTGCCAATAGATGCATCCACAATAATGCCTCCTTTTCCCTTGTATTGTGAAGGGATATCCAGACGCTCTTCACCTGTTGTTGCATCAATTACCGGTGCACCAACAACACTTGCAAGGCGTGCATATTTGGATGCGTCAATGTATATGCGGTCGTAGTAGTTTACGTTCGCACTCAAGTACCAACCTTTGATGTTGTAGTCAATGCCAAGGCTCAATGCTGTGAGAGGTGTGCCATCAAGCTTTACGCCTTTCATATATACATCACTGTTTTTCCATACAGCCTCGTTCTCACTGATGAGCATTCCGCTGGCATTGTTTGTGTATTCGGCATCACCAACCGAAGCCAACAGATTGACTGAAAGTGATGATGTTATGTTGTACACAACTGCAGCCTCAAGACCATAGTGCAATTTATTTACGCCTGTCATTGTAAGATAGGTGAACTGTGACTCTTGGTCGTTGTAGAATGCACTCTGCTCAACGCTGTTTTTGATGATGGTTCCGTAGCCGCTGACTTTTGCGCTTAACGGACCGACGTTGAGGTTGTATGCTATTTCTGCATTGAATATATCCTCGTTCTTTAGGCCAATTACAAAGTCATTACGCATACGTGGTGCGATGAATGAGTTGTAGGCAAGTGGTGCACGGTTCTCATATCCACCACCTAATGACAAAGTGTTGTATGCGTTGAATGCGAATATCATACCCAACTTTGCTCCACCGCCAAAGAATGTTGCAGTGCCGCTACTTCCTTTAGAGTACTGCTGTGCACGGCCATTGCGCATATTGCCGTAACGCTCCATTGTTGTACCGTCTGCGTGAGCGCCTGCAAAGAAATGGAAAATCCCCTTGCTGTATTTGTGCTGGTAGAAGAGTGATGCGTTGTTTACGTAAATGTCGTAATCGTATCCGAATACGTCACCTTCTTTTATCTGGCGGTTAGGGTTGTCAACATCGTTCTGTACATAGTCGCTGTTGATGCCGAAGTCACCAACCGAGAATTTGTCTATGTCGGTATATTTTTTTGCACCCATAAGGTCATCCATCGTCTTGTAGTGCATACCCTTGGTTGTTCCAAGCTGCAAGCCGACTGTTCCCTTGTTGTGCTTGTTGAAATCAATGTTGAGTGATGAACCAAGGTTCAGGGTGAGCTGGTCATTATGACGGCGCTCAACATAGTAGAGGCACTCGCCGCCAACAGCATTGGCCTGCTGGTTGGCATAATGCATATAATCCCAGTTGAGCTGGCGGTTGGCCTTGCTCGCAGTCCAGTGCTCCTTGCGTGTGTTGTAGTCGGCAAGTTCGTCATCTGTTGGGGTGTACTCCAAATCCCATACATCGTATGCTGCACTTGGCAGGTTCTGATAATAGTTGGGGCGTGGGTCGGCTGCATTGCCGTTCCATCCGAGAGCCGATGTGCTGTACATCGAGTATTTGCCGAAGAGTGATGTTGTCAGTTTCATCTTGTCGTTAATTTCATAGTCCCAAGTGATAACTGCAGCCGGCTCGTATGAGTTTACAACGCGTGCATTGCGTTTTTTGCCCTGCTGGTATCCCCAATTGGGGTTGTAGTAGTGACTGCCGGCAAGCCAATAGGCCTCCTCGGTGGCAGCGCCTTGCTGTGCACGCTCTGTGGGTGAACCCCAAGTGGCAATAGAGATGCTGTGGCTGTCGCCAATCTTCTTCTCGGCTGCAAGGAAATAGCCGAGTGAGTTGTAGAATGTTCCTTCAATTACACCTTCGTTTGCCCAACGGTATGATGCCGAGACGGTGAATGCCCAACCATTCTGCATTAGACCTGTTGAACCGGTGTACATTATACGTGCAAGGTAGTTGCGGTTACAGCCTACGAGTGATGCCTTGTGCCCGGCTGCATATTGGCTGGCGCGCATATTGATGTTGCTTGCACCACCAATTGAACCAATGCCAAAGCTGTTGTGTTCGGTATATGTCGCTCCTTCCTTGTTGCGTGTTGCGTCGTTGAGACCGCCAATCATACCATAGCTGAACTGTCCTCTTTCGGCATCGTTGAGCATTACGCCGTTTGCATATACATTGTTATAGTGCGACTCGTATGCACGTGTGCGGAAACGCATTGCACTGAAACGGTAGCCCACCTCGGAGAGGAAATAGTCGTCATTTGACGAAATCATAGCTGTTGTACCCGAGAAATCCTCGTCTTCGCCAAGCTGTCCTTCGGAGAATGTGTAGGACTCGTTATTGTCGTCAATGAGAATGATGTTGTCTACGGCATTGGTCTTGTTGTTCAGAGTGTCGGCATAAAATGTTCTGGCCGGTTGCTCCTTTTTCATACCGTTGCCAACGGTTGTCGCTCCTTGAGAATTCGCTGTCGATACAAAGAATAGCAGCAGGAGTGCAGCAAATTTTGTTAGTTTGGTCATAGTAATATAATAAATTAATATACAATCACTTGTTTGCTTTCTGTAGATGCGCTGTTACGCAATACGTCTAAAATCATACAAAGATGGTAAAAAAAAGTGGATATATGTGATTTTTTTTAAACTTTTTTATGATTGTGTATTATCCGAGCAGTAAAAAATATGACCGACACAAGTAAACCCCAAAAGTCTTTCGCAAAAAGCTTTTGGGGTTTACTTGTGTCGGTGTGAGTCTCTTTGTTTTAGTTGTTCTCCGGGCGTAACTTGCGCACTACTGCACCGGCTTGCCACATTTCTGTTTCGCGCATCTCACGCAACTCTTCCTCAAGCTTCTGGCGGTAGTCGGGCTGTGAGTTCGTGTCGATGCTACGTTGCGCCTCGTTACCACAGGCAACCTCGCTGTAGAGCTCGTTGAAAACAGGCAATGTCGCATCGCGGAATTTTTTCCACCAGTCGAGTGCGCCACGCTGTGCTGTTGTTGAACAGTTGGCATACATCCAATCCATACCATTCTCGGAAATGAGTGGCATAAGGCTCTGTGACAGTTCTTCAACAGTCTCGTTGAAAGCCTCTGATGGTGTGTGTCCGTTTTGGCGAAGAACCTCGTACTGTGCTGCAAAGATACCCTGTATTGCGCCCATAAGTGTACCGCGCTCACCGGTGAGGTCGGAGTATACCTCACGCTTGAATGTTGTCTCAAAGAGGTAGCCCGAGCCTACACCGATACCGAGAGCGATGACACGCTCCCAAGCACGGCCTGTTGCATTCTGGAAGATTGCATAGCTTGAGTTGAGACCGCGTCCTTGCAGGAACATACGGCGCAGTGATGTGCCAGAACCCTTTGGTGCAACAAGTATCACGTCAACGTCGGCCGGTGGAACAATGCCTGTGCGCTCCTTGTAGGTAATACCGAAACCGTGTGAGAAGTAGAGGGCCTTGCCGGGTGTGAGGTGTTTCTTCACTGTCGGCCAAACTGAAATCTGTCCGGCATCAGAGAGGAGATACTCGATGATTGTTGCCTTTTCGCAAGCCTCCTCGATGTCAAAGAGGTTCTCGCCGGGAACCCATCCGTCTGCAACAGCCTTGTCCCAACTTTTTGAGTCCTTGCGCTGGCCAACGATTACGTTGAAACCATTGTCGCGCAAGTTGAGCGACTGGCCCGGGCCTTGTACGCCATAGCCGATTACTGCAATTGTCTCGTCTTTCAATGTCTCCAATGCTTTTGCCAATGGATATTCTTCGCGTGTCACGACGTTTTCTATAACGCCACCAAAATTCATTTGTGCCATAATTGTATTGTTTTTTATTTCTTGTATTAGCTTCTTATTTAAATAGGTAAAAGAAATGTTGCTCTTGTCTGAAACAATCAAAAAAACCTCTCTCGGCGTGAGAAAGGAGATGCTTCTTTTTTCCGGATTGCGAAAGTAATTTTAAAATTGATAAAAACAAAGTAATTTTTCCAATAAATTGTATTAATTTTACCACCGGTAATGTATTTTGAATAAAAAATGACCGTAATGAGAAAAAACAGTTGTCTATTAGCGCTTTTGATGCTTTTTGCTGTGATGTTCACGGCTCAGGGTCAGAACCAGAAAAAGTATGAGGTTTATAGTGTAGGTTTCTATAATCTTGAAAACCTTTTCGATACTATTCACGATAAGGGAAAGAATGACTATGAGTTTTTGCCCGATGGAGCGAATAAGTGGGGTACTCTAAAATATACCAATAAACTTAAGAATATGGCTACTGTACTCAATGAGATGGCAACCGATATGTTGCCCGTCGGTATGGCAGCTGTGGGCGTGTCTGAGATTGAAAACTCCCGTGTGCTCGAGGATTTGGTAAAGCACGAGGTGCTTGCTCCGCGCGGTTGGGATTTCGTGCACATCGAAGGTCCGGACAGACGTGGCGTAGATTGTGCATTGCTATATAATCCCAAACTGTTCAAGCCAATCAATGCAAAGCTCGCACCTTATACTACTGTAGATAATGATACAACATACAAGACACGCGGTTTTCTCATTGTGAGCGGTGATATGGGTGGCGAGGTTGTGCATATCATTGTAAACCATTGGCCTTCGCGTTATGCTAAGTCGCCGGCACGCGAACGTGCAGGTGTGCTTGTGCGTCAGTTGAAGGACTCCATTATGGCCGAGATGCCCGATACCAAGGTGCTCATTATGGGTGATATGAATGATGACCCGGATAACAAAAGTATGAAGAGCTGTCTTGGCGCGGTGCGTGAGAAAGAGGAGGTAAAGGCTGCAAATGACCTTTATAACCCTTGGTGGAATATTCTGCGCAAGAAGGGTATGGGTACTTTGAAGTATAAAGGCAAGTGGAATCTTTTTGACCAGGTTGTTCTTAGCGGTAATCTGCTTGGCGCAGACCGCTCGACATTGAAACTGTATAAAACGGAGATTTTTTCACGTGCTTATATGTTCCAGCAAGAGGGACGCTATAAGGGAAATACAAAGCGCACGCACGCAGGTGGTGTGTGGCTCAATGGCTACAGTGACCACTTGCCTGTGATAGTATACCTGGTAAAAGAGGCGAAGTAAATATTGATATCTTGTATAGACACACAAAGGAGCACTGCGGTGCTCCTTTGTGTGTCTATATCTCCAATCGACTTTCAACGACTTCCCAGTCAACAATTTCCCAAAGTCTCTTCACGTGCTCGGCACGTCGGTTCTGGTAGTCGAGATAGTAGGCGTGTTCCCATACGTCTATGCCGTAGAGTGGTGTCATACGGTGGCGCATTGGGGTGTCACCGTTGTGGCAACTGACAATGGTGAGCTTTCCGCTCTCCTCTTGTGCAAGCCACACCCAACCGCTGCCGAAGAGTGTGGCACAGGCCTCTTCCATCTTCTTCTTGAGATTCTCAAAGTTGCCGAAATCGAAGTGAATGAACTCTTTGAGGTTGCCACCCGGCCGGTTCCCGGCCGGAGCTGCCGGGGTGAACTGCTCAAAGTAGAGCGAGTGGTTGAGTACTTGTCCGGCGTTGTTGAAGAGCGGCCCTGGAGGTGCTTGCTTGACAATCTCTCGCAGGGTGTAGTCCTCGTATTCTGTGTTGGCAACCAATTTGTTGAGGTTGTCGACGTATGTTTGCAGATGTTTGCCGTAGTGGCATTCAATGGTTGACTGGCTGATGACGGGAGATAATGCTCCTGCACTGTAGCTGAGCGCCGGCATTACGAAACCGGTGCGTGTTGTGGTGTATGTACTCATATTATTTATTGTTTAGGTATAAATGAAAACAAGGTTTTGAGCGCGATGTTCGCTATTGTGCCATTTTTTGCATATCTTCGCAAATTATTGTTGCATTATACCTTGCGACTTTAATCGGTTAATTGATTTTTTTGACGATGATAAATTACGAGGATGAACTGAACGGTGCGCAGCTGGATGCTGTACGTTATCTTGACGGGCCTTTGCTGGTGATTGCCGGGGCGGGTTCGGGAAAAACGCGTGTGCTGACATACAAGATAGCCTATTTGCTTGAGAATGGTTTTGAACCGTGGTCGATACTTGCGCTCACGTTTACCAACAAAGCGGCAAATGAGATGAAAGAGCGTATTGCAGCACGTGTGGGCTCAAGGGCTGCTTCTATGTTGTGGATGGGTACATTCCACTCTGTATTTTCTAAGATTTTGCGCCGCGAGGCACACCACATAGGTTATGACCCTCAGTTTACCATATATGACCAGAGTGATTCGCGCAGTCTTGTAAAAAGTATTATAAAGGATATGCAACTTGACGACAAACTCTACAAGCCGAATGCTGTTGCCGAGCGTATTTCCTCGGCAAAGAGCAATCTTGTTTCGGCGTCGGATTATGAGAATGACCAAGGCTTGCGTAATGATGACAAAAGGGCGCGCATTCCGGCTGTGTCCGAGATTTATAAAAGATATGCCGAACGTTGCCGTCTGGCGAACGCTATGGATTTTGATGATTTGCTGGTGAATACATATCGTCTGTTCAAGGATTTCCCCGATGTGCGTCGTCAATATGTGGAGCGCTTCCGTTATGTACTTGTCGATGAGTTCCAGGATACCAATTATGTACAGGCTTGCATTGTATGGCAATTGACGCAGGAACGAAAGGCTGTTTGTGTGGTGGGCGATGATGCGCAGAGCATTTACTCGTTCCGTGGCGCTAACATAGGTAATATACTTGGCTTTACAGAGAGATATGGCGGGGCGCAGATTTTCAAACTTGAACAGAATTACCGCTCGACAAGAATGATTGTCAATGCGGCCAATAGTCTCATTGCAAAGAACAGCCGGCAGATAAAGAAAAATGTCTACTCAGAACGTGGTGATGGTACTCCGCTGGAGCTGTATCCGGCATATTCTGATTTGGAAGAGGTGGAGATTGTGGCAAACAGGATTTCGGAGTTGCGCCGCCGTGAGGGGCTTGGCTTCAGTGATTTTGCCATACTTTATCGTACCAATGCCCAGTCGCGTGTGTTTGAGGAGGCTTTCAGGCGCAGGGGATATCCTTACCGCATATTCGGCGGTCTTTCGTTCTATCAGCGCAAGGAGGTGAAGGATGTGATTGCCTATTTCCGTCTGATATGTAACAAAAATGACGAAGAGGCTTTCAAAAGAGTTATAAACTATCCTGCACGTGGTATTGGTGACAAAACGGTGCAGAAGGTGAAAGAGCTTGCCGTTGAACGTGAAATGAGTCTTTGGCAGGTGCTTGCCGACCCATTCCTTTGTGGTCTTGATGTGAACAAGGGAACGCTCGCAAAATTGATGCAGTTCACAGGGCTGATTGACGGTTTCTCCAAACTTGCAGAGGAGAAGAGTGCCATTGAAGTGGCGCGCGAGGTGGTCAGGAGTAGTGGCTTACGCGATGAACTTTATCGTGATATGAGTGTCGAAGGCAAATCGCGACAGGAGAATCTGGAGGCCTTGATGGCTGCCATTGAGGATTTTGTCGATATGCATCTTGAGGAGGGCAATGAACATAACACTCTTGCCGATTTCTTGTCCGAGGTGTCGCTGATGTCCGATCTTGAGAATGAAGATAGTGGAGATGGTGAGCGTATAACGTTGATGACAGTCCATTCGGCAAAGGGTTTGGAGTTTCCTGTTGTGTTTGTCGTTGGCCTAGAAGAGGATTTGTTCCCAAATTCGGGTGCAAGGGAGTCATTGCGCGAGATGGAAGAGGAACGCCGTCTGCTTTATGTGGCCATTACACGTGCAAAGGACCATTGTATTCTCTCTTTTGCCAAAAGTCGTTACAAGTATGGGCAGTTCGGGTTCTGCGAGCCCAGTTGTTTTATTAAGGAGATAGACCCTGCATTTATTGTCCTACCCAATGGTGGCGCGGTGCAACAACGACAGCAACAGCAACAGTCGCGCTCGGGTGGTATGTTTGGTGCGACAAACGGCAACTATGGCAGACGTTCGTCATATAGCTATGGACAAGAGGAGAATGGACGCCCGCAATTCAGTCGTACTGGCGTCGCAGCAGCGGCGTCAAGCCGCGCTGTGGAGCAGCAAAAGGAGCGTGGTTATGGTGTTGGAGCTAACAGCGTTGTAGAGGCGTCGTCAAATACATCAAGGCCGGCTAATCTTTATCGTGTGTCGGACGTGCAGCGTTATTCGCAAGGTGGAGGTACTGCGCAACCCGGAGTTTCTGTGGGAGCAATAGTGCAGCACGAGCGTTTCGGTATCGGTGAGGTTCAGACGACAGAAGGTGTAGGCGAGAATGCGAAGGCTACAATAAAATTCCAGAATGCGGGTGTGAAGACCTTGCTGCTTAAATTTGCAAAACTAAAAATTATAGGATAAAATGGATAGAGAGATGATTGAGAAAGTGCCATCGCCTTGTTATGTGATGGAAGAGGTGCTTTTGCGCCGTAATTTGGAACTTATAAACCGTGTGGCGCGTGAAGCCGGGGTGGAGATTATTCTTGCTTTCAAGGCCTTTGCCTTGTGGAAGAGTTTTCCAATCTTTCGTGAGTATATCAATTCGGTTACGGCAAGCTCAATCTATGAGGCTCGCTTGGCTTTTGAGGAGTTCGGTAGTCGTGCGCACGCCTTTTCACCGGCATATACTGATGAGGAGTTCGGTGAGATGATGCGATGCAGTAGCCACATATCGTTCAATTCACTGACGCAATATGAGCGTTTCTATGAGCGTACAAAGTCGGCAGAGCACGCTATTTCGTGCGGTATACGCATAAATCCCGAATATTCCGAGATTGAAACCGAACTATATAACCCTTGTGCTCCCGGTAGTCGTTTTGGTGTTACGGCAGACCTTTTGCCCGACGAACTGCCGGTTGGCATAGAAGGCTTTCATTGCCACTGCCACTGCGAGTCGAGCTCGTATGCGCTTGAAAACACACTTATGTATATTGAGGAGAAATTTGGAAAGTGGTTGCCAAAGATAAAATGGCTTAACCTTGGAGGTGGTCATTTGATGACTCGCAAGGATTATGATGTTGAGCATCTCATCGGTTTACTCAAAGGACTTCGTGGTCGATATCCCAATCTGCAAGTTATACTGGAGCCAGGTTCGGCATTTGCTTGGCAGACCGGCTCGCTTGTGTCAGAGGTGGTGGATGTTGTAGAAAGCCGTGGCATACGTACAGCAATACTGAACGTTAGTTTCACTTGTCATATGCCCGACTGTCTTGAAATGCCATATCAGCCGGTTGTTACAGGGGCAGAATCGCTTGATGCCGATGCTGTGAAAGGTGCGCCTTTTGAAGAGAATATATATCGTCTTGGCGGAAACAGCTGTTTGAGTGGCGATTATATGGGTAGTTGGAAATTTCCTGAATCACTGAAGGTGGGGGATAGAGTGGTGTTCGAGGATATGATACACTATACAACAGTGAAGACAAATATGTTCAACGGTATATCACATCCAAGCATTGCATTGCTGCACGCAAACGGCGAGTTTGAAATATTCAAGGTATTCAAATATGAGGATTATAGGGATAGAATGTGTTAATTATAGATTTTTGTTACACAAGAGGGGGATGAGGCCCCCTCTTGTGTTGTTTTTTTTAAATGCTATTTATTTGATTATTAATCTGCTTTGTTTTGATAAAAAGATTTTTGTAAAAAATATTGTAAAAAATGTCTTGAAAACTTTGCAGATTTGAAAAATTGCACTACCTTTGCACCCGTTAAGCGAAACGCACGCGGAAATAGCTCAGTTGGTAGAGCACAACCTTGCCCAAAAAAGAAAAAGGTTTCAACCTTGGCAAGGTGCGCGAAACAGAAGAGTGAATATTGAAATGCGGAATTTTTGTGCCAGCGAATGGGAAAGTTTACTTTCACACAATGAGCGCAGCCAAAAATCTCAAGTTTGAAAAACAAATGCGGAAATAGCTCAGTTGGTAGAGCACAACCTTGCCAAGGTTGGGGTCGCGAGTTCGAGCCTCGTTTTCCGCTCTAGAGGACAGCTGTTTGCTGTCTTTTTTGTTTTTAGGTTAATACTCAATTGCTAGAGTTTTAGGGAAACATCGGGTCTGGGAAATATTTGTAGATGTTGTTTTGTTTGAGTGGCATTGTTGTGCCTCGCACTATGGCTTGACAAGGTTCGGCAACATCTTTACATTGAAGTAAGTGTCGCTTAGCTGATTCCTCAAAGCTATATGCTTTTGTCTATATTTTTTAAATATCAGAATATCCTGATTGAATATCCTATTCTTGCTGTTATTGTGGTGTTTGCAGAGCGTCCGAAATCGTCGGTCTTTGAGTTGCCGAAGATGTCAGAGAGACCATAGTAGTATCTGCCTTCAATGAAGAAGTTGCCAATCTTGCTCTTGTATTCGAGTCCAAGACCTCCTGCAATACCATACTCGAATTTGTTTTCGATTGACTTGCCGTACAATGGGGCTATGGTAGCAGGGCGGTCTCCGATGCTCCAGTTACCCTTATAGTGTTCTCTTTCGTTTATGAAGAAACCAAATTGGGGACCAAGGTTGATGAAGAACTGAAGACCGCGTTCCTCCTTGCCCCACGACAGGTGTGCAAAGAACGGTATCTCTATGTAGTTCAGCAGTCGGCTATAGCTGTTTGATGTGCCGTCGTCGAAATCCTCGGTCATACCGCGCTGCGAGAAGTTGAGCTCTACTTGTGCAGCGCAAATCATACTGAAATACTTTTCGCTTGTATAACGTGCGCTGATACCGCCATTGAACCCCCGGTGTAGCACTTGTCTGATGGATGGTTGAAACTCCATTCTGTTCAGGTTCATACCGCCTGCGACACCAATCTCGAGAATGCTTCTTGGGCTCTCAATTTGGGCACTTGCATTTGTTCCGAATGTGGTTAGCAACAATATTGTTATGTAAATGATTCTTTTCATCTGTGTCTCTTTTATTTACCCTTTGGCTATCTTATAGTATTGTCTCTTGGTAACCCTCCTGGAAACGGTCCTGTTCAAAATCCATCTTGTCGATGTAGTATTCCGGGCAGAAGTGTATGAAGAAGAATTTTTTGTTTATAAAGCCATCTTTCTCGCTGATGCGCTCGAGTTTGAAATCCGACTGAACCGGGTTGAATGGTGTCTGGTTTATCTTCTCGTGCATCTGATTGCCATAGAGACTTGCAGCCAGCAGGAAGAAGTAGCCGGTGTCGTATCCCAACATTCCGTATCTCGGGTAGATGTTCTGTATGCTGCGGTTATACCATTTGATGAAATCCTCCTGAAATTCTGCAACACGTGGCAGTGCATAGTGGCTGTAAAATGTTGCATAGAAGTATGTATCCACCTCATACATCAGTTCTCTTGTGTTTTTGGCGTGTATCTGCCATTCGGGATAACCGAAAAGCTTAAAATTCGCTACATTGAGAGAGTCTATGCTCCTGGCGTGTAGCAATGACGGAAGCAGTGTGCTTAGTGTTGTGGCCGATGATGATGTGGGGATTACTATAATCTCCTTATCCTCGCGGTGCACATTGGATAGTGTGTTCAGCACAGAATCGCCATTTGAAATTTTTTCCATTGGCAATGTTGTGTAGGGGATGCTGTTTTTGTCAAGTTCTGCTGTAAGGCTTTTTACAAACTCCATCTTGTTGCTCTCAACAGTATCTTTCACAAACAGCACGTTTGCATTGGGGAATGTCTTTACAAACCTTGAACTTATCTGTGGCAGGATGAATGACTGTATTCCGTTGGCAATGTACACTGTAGGGTTGTCTATGGCTTCGTCTTTTTTGCTCGAGAATGGTATGACAAGCGGAATTTCGCGCTCTTTTGCAAATTGTGCAAGCTGTTTGTTGTGCTTGGGGTATGATGCACCTATAATCATCTCGACGTTGTCGAATGCGCTGCTTGAGAGCAGGCTGTCAAGGCTCTTGTCCTTTTGTCCGGCATCGTAGGTGTTTATGACAAATGAATATCCCTCACGTTTCAACTGTTCGACAGCCATAAGAAAACCTTGATAGTATTCTACCATACGGCTTTGTTCTTTGGGAGCATAGCTGTCAAGCAGGAACGAAAGGACTACTGCCACATTGAGCACTTTGTCGTCGTTGATGCCTTTTGATATGCTCTTTCCAATCTCTGCAGTCTGCTCCTTTGGATTCTCCTCTTTTGCAACAGTTTCTTCTTTAACTGATGGGGCCGGGATGTAAAGCTCCATCTTGCGTTTCAACTTCTTTTCCTTTAGTGAAGGGTTGGCCTTGAACAAATCCTCAGGGGTGATGTTGTACATCCCGCAGATGCTTTCTATGTTCTCTTTGCGTTTTACTTTGTGAGTGCCGACGATTGTGACTCTCTTTTCTCTTTTGGTCTGAGGTGAGGTAAGAGTGATGTCTGTGTTTGTCTTATTGTCTTTTGTGGGTATGACAATTACTTCACCGGTGCGGAAATTATTGATTGAAAGCCCGGGGTTTGCTGCGCACAACTCATCAGTGGTAACGTCGTACATCTTGCTCAGGCGATAGAGTGTCTCTCCGCTCTGTATAGTGTGGGTTTTGCGGTTCTGCTCGGTCTTTGCGCTGTTCTTGGGTATTATCAACTTTTGTCCGATGGATAGCTTGCTGGCGCTGTCGGGGTTGAGTTTTATTATCTCGTCAACAGTGGTGTTGTATAGTTTTGAGATAGAGTAGAGTGTCTGTCCCTGAGAAACGGTGTGGCTTACAAGGCTTGCTTTTTGTGCGTTCAAAGCTACAGTTGTCATCACAAGGACAAAGGTGAATAATATTCTTTTGCAGATTTTCATAATAACAAAAATTGATAGGTGCAGTGCTGCTGGGCAGAATGAACCAAATTTCTTGCGAAGATACGTAATTATTGTCAATATATAAAGATGTCTATCTAAAAAATCTTTTTTTCCCGCCACCCTTTGGCAACAATAGTAAAGTTGTGTTATCTTAGGGTTAAAACCTCTTGTTTTGTTTGTGATTTTTCATTGGGATTTATTATTTTTGCTCTCCATAGCGTCACGGGACTGCACTTGCCTGGCTTTGGCGTTGTGTTGATAAAAAATATTGTTATGAGAAAAATACTGCTATTGACATATCTGTTGCTGTTTAGTTGTGTTGTTGCATTGGCGCAGGAGATTGAAGGTCCAATACCCACTGCGCTTGTGGTCGATTCAAAAGGTGAACTTCACGACCTTTCAATCGGTGACGAATATCAGGGAGAGGCTCCTGTTACAGTGAGGTTCTATGCCAATGCCCGGGATGTGAATGGCTATTCCCTCACTTGCACTTGGGAATTCTTCAAAGAGGGTGAGGAGACCCCCTATCTTGTGCGTCACGATGCCGATGTACAGATAGAACTGCGCGAGAGTGGTGTGGTGACTGTTATGCCAACAATCACCTACACAAGCATTGAAGATAGTGAAATATACTGGCCTTTCGGTGAAGAGTATTATGAGGCTCCTTTCAGAATTGTTTTGTCCGAGTCGGGGCTTGAGGCACCCAACGCTTTTTCGCCGAACGGAGACGGCATAAACGACTACTATAATGTCTTCAATACAAAGTCCATTGTTGAGTTCCACGGTGCAATTTATAACCGTTGGGGGCAACTGTTATATAGTTGGGGCATTGATGAGATGGCGGTCGAAGGCCGTGGCTGGGATGGAACATTCAAAGGTAATCCGGTGAAGGACGGTGTCTATTTTGTGGTGATAAAGGCCAAAGGCGCCGACGGTGTGGAGTATGATATCAAACGTGATGTAAACCTTTTGCGAGGATATACCGAGAGCGTAAAATAAAGAGTGATGATGGAGAGAGAGGAAATTGGAAAAATAGAGGTCTTTGGTGCAAGGGTACACAACCTCAAGAATGTAGATGTCGAGATTCCGCACGACTCGTTAACGGTAATCACCGGTCTCAGTGGCAGTGGCAAGTCGTCGTTGGCTTTCGATACAATCTTTGCCGAGGGACAGCGTCGTTATCTCGAGACATTCTCGACATACGCGCGCAATTTCTTGGGTGGAATGGAGCGCCCTGATGTTGACAAGATAACTGGTCTCAGTCCTGTGATTTCCATTGAACAGAAGACTACAAACAAGAACCCTCGTTCAACGGTTGGTACAACAACCGAGATATATGATTATCTGCGTTTGCTCTATTCGCGTGCAGCCGATGCCTATTCCTATCTCTCGGGTGAGAAGATGGTGAAATACACTGAGGAGAAGATTCTTGAACTCTTGCTCGACGCATACGATGGCAAACGCATATACATTCTTGCTCCGCTTGTAAAGAACCGCAAGGGACACTACAAGGAGCTTTTTGAGCAGATGATGCGCAAAGGCTATCTCAATGTGCGCATTGATGGCGAACTGTGCGAAATGTCGCGCGGAATGATGCTTGAGAGGTATAAGAACCACGATATAGAGGTTGTCATAGACAAACTCGCTGTTGAAGCAAAGGATACTCAGCGCCTGAAACAGAGCCTTGCGACGGCACTTGCGCAGGGCGACGGGCTGGTGATGATTATGGAGATGCCGTCGGGCGAGGTGCGTCACTACAGCAAACGCCTGATGTGCCCGGTGACAGGGTTAGCTTATAAGGAGCCCGACCCTCATAACTTCTCGTTCAACTCTCCTCAGGGTTTCTGCCCAAAATGTAAAGGATTGGGAGTGGTAAGCTGTGTGGATGTTGACAAGGTTGTCCCGGACCGCACCCTGTCGGTATATGACGGCGCTCTTGCTCCGCTTGGGAAATATCGCCGTTCGTCAATATTCCAGCAGATTGAGGCTGTGCTTGCACGTTATGATGCCGACCTGAAAACCCCTGTCGAGGAGTTGCCGGACGAAGCAATAGATGAGATACTCTACGGCTCACCCGTGCCGCTGAAGCTAAATAGTGCATCGGAGATGTTTTATGACAGCATAGCAACATACGACGGCCTTGTAAAGTATATACAGCTACAGAAAGAGTCGAGCACCTCGGCTAAGGAGCTCCGTTGGGCTGAGCAGTTCTCTATGATGCAGACTTGTCCCGAGTGTGGCGGTGCGCGTCTTAACAAAGAGGCTTTGCACTATCGCCTTGCCGGCAAGAATATCTCCGAACTGGCATCAATGGACATCGCAACTCTCAATGAGTGGCTGGAGCAACTTGATGCATCACTTTCCGAGAAACAGCGTTCCATTGCCGGTGAGATTGTTAAGGAGGTGAAAACGCGTATTGGCTTTTTGCTCGATGTGGGGCTTGGCTATTTGTCGTTGAACCGCTCGTCGGTATCCCTTTCGGGCGGTGAAGGACAGCGCATACGCCTTGCCACACAGGTCGGTTCGCAGCTTGTGAATGTGTTTTATATTCTCGATGAGCCCAGTATCGGCCTTCATCCGCGTGATAACGACAGGCTCATTGCTTCGCTGAAATCGTTGCGCGATATTGGCAACACTGTGATTGTTGTGGAGCACGACCGCGATATAATGCTTGCATCGGACTACATCATAGACCTTGGTCCGAAGGCCGGCCGAAAGGGTGGTGAGGTTGTGTTTGCCGGAACACCGGCCGATATGCTCAAGGGCAATACAATGACTGCACGTTTTCTCAATGGACAGGAGAAAATTGAACTGCCGGCGGTGCGTCGTCCGGGAAACGGCAAGGTGATAAAGATTACCGGTGCTTGCGGAAATAACCTCAAGAACGTAGATGTCGAGTTCCCGTTGGGTAAACTGATATGCGTGACAGGTGTGTCGGGTGGTGGAAAATCCTCACTCATAAACGATACTCTGCAACCAATTCTTGCAAAACATTTCTACCGTGCCTTGCGTGAGCCGCTCCCATACGCGACAATAGAGGGTGTTGAACATATTGACAAGATTGTGGACGTTGACCAGTCGCCGCTCGGGCGCACACCACGTTCCAACCCTGCTACATACACCGGCGTGTTCTCCGATATACGTAACCTTTTCGTAGACCTTCCCGAGGCAAAGATACGCGGCTACAAACCCGGACGTTTCTCGTTCAATGTCACCGGTGGCCGATGCGAGGCTTGTGGCGGCAACGGATACAAGACGTTGGAGATGAACTTTTTGCCCGATGTGATGGTGCCCTGCGAGGTGTGTCACGGCAAGCGCTACAACCGCGAGACATTGGAGGTGCGTTACAAAGGCAAGTCAATAGCCGACGTGCTCGATATGACAATAAATATGGCTGTCGAGTTCTTTGAGAATGTTCCCACAATTCTCAATAAAATCAAGGTGCTGCAGGATGTCGGGTTGGGTTATATAAAACTCGGTCAGCCATCGACAACGCTTTCGGGTGGCGAGAGCCAGCGTGTTAAACTTGCAACCGAACTCTCAAAGCGCGATACGGGCAAGACGCTGTATCTGCTTGATGAACCGACAACCGGCCTGCATTTCGAGGATATTCGTGTGCTGATGAATGTTATCAACCGTCTTGTAGACAAGGGTAACACGGTGGTGATTATCGAGCATAACCTTGATGTCATAAAGATGGCCGACTATATAATTGATATGGGGCCCGAAGGTGGTCGCGATGGTGGTGTGGTAATGGCTACCGGTACTCCCGAGGAAGTCGCAGCCAAAGGAGTAGGGCACACTGCAAAGTATCTGAAAGAGGAGTTGGAACGTTAGAAATACTTTATATCATTCAGGATTGTTCAGTGATTTGAAAACGGTTGTTCGACAACTATAAACAGAAAAGCACCCTTTGAGGTGCTTTTCTGTTGAGCGGTAAACGGGGCTCGAACCCGCGCAGCAAGCTGCGCTTTTCCTTTTTTAATAGGGTCGCGTGCTCTCGCCTGCTAATACAACAAAAAAGCACCCTTTGAGGTGCTTTTCTGTTGAGCGGTAAACGGGGCTCGAACCCGCGACCCTTAGCTTGGGAAGCTAATGCTCTACCAACTGAGCTACTACCGCGTTGTTTTTTCTGCTTGCGAAGATACAACTTTTATTTTAAAATGAGCTGCTGTTTTGACAAATATTATTTAAAGCCTTATTCGTTATTTTGTCTTACGGCATAGCCTTGCCGTGTTCCAGTACTTCTATGGCTTTCAGCACTGTCGAGTCGTTGAGGTTTATGAACTTTACGTGTTCTCTCATTCCAAGCAACTGGTAGGTGATGTTTGAGTAGAGTGAACGCTTTAGCAGCTCTTCCGATTTTTCCAACTGTTCCTTGTCTGCTTTTACTCCTTTGCTTGTCGCAAATTTTACGAAACTTTCAAATACTTGTTGTTTCCCAAGTTCAGCGATGAGTGTTTCGTATGTCTTGCACCCGGCAAGGCTTTGGCGGTTGTTGTTGCTGAATTTGAGAGCAAAGCTTGATATTAGTCCACGTGAGAACACTTCGGCTGCGTATGCTGGTACGATTGTAGTGTCGCCGGCCACAAAGATGTCTGGCATAATGCCACCGCCACCATACACTGTGCGCCCTTTCTTTGTTTTGTAGATGAGTTCTTCGTTATGGTGTATGCTGTCTTGTGAGAAAAACTCGCCGCGGTTATAGCGGTCTATGATCTCCTTGTCATACTCCTCTCGGTCGCCTTTGTTGTAGGGCTTTTGTATGCAACGTCCCGATGGTGTGTGGTATCGTGCAATGGTGAGTCTTATCTGTGAACCGTCATTGAGCTCGATTGGTTGTTGCACAAGACCCTTTCCGAACGAACGGCGGCCGATGATGGTGCCACGGTCATTGTCCTGTATTGTTCCGGCAATAATCTCACTGGCAGATGCTGATGTCTCGTCAACAAGTACCACAAGCGGTACGTTCCTGAATAGTCCGTGTCCGTTCGCGCGCTCTATGCTCTTTTCGCTATGAGCACCTTCGGTGTACACTATGATATCTCCTTTCTCAAGGAATTGATTTGCCATTTCAAGGGCAATTCCCATATAACCACCGCCATTGCCGCGCAGGTCGATGATGTATCCTTTGGCATTGCGGTATGCCAATTCAATCATTGCCTGTAGGAATTCGGCGAATGTATTCTCGGCAAAGCGTTCTACCTGTATGTAGCCCCATTTGTCGTTTATCATATAGTATGCCTCGATGCTTTCTACAGGTATTTGGTCACGACGGATGATGAAGTCGAGAATGTCTGGCTCGCCATAGCGCTGTATGCCCAGTTTGACAAAGCTGCCTTTGGGGCCTTTGAGTTTTTTCATTGCCTTGTCATTGGTGCACACGCCTTTGCCCACAAAGAGTGTGTCGTTGACCTTGATGATGCGGTCACCGGCAAGCAGGCCTACTTTCTCGGACGGGCCGTTGCGTATCACGTCGCTGATGTTTATTGTGTCCTCCTGTATTGTAAAGCGTATTCCGATACCGCTGAAACTGCTTTCCAACTCAGAATTTGTCTCCTCAACCTCTTGAATGGGAACATAGACGCTGTGAGGGTCGAGTTGTGTTACCATTTGGGGGATACATTTCTCTATTATAGAGTCGGTCTCAATCTCATCGACATACATTGTGCTTACAATCTCCAGCACCTCGTTTATTTTGTTGCCTTGTGAGGTTGTGTTTCCTCTTTCTGCTTGTGACAGAGTGCTGGTTGTGCCGACATAATACCCCAACAAAAGACATATAGTGGTTACAATGATTGTGGTAAGGCGTTTCATTTGTTGTCGTTTTCGTTGTCACTCATTTCTATGTAAACTACCTCGATACCGGCTCTTGTGAGCAGGTCGATACCGTCGGTCAGACGATAGCTCTTGCTGTATACAACGCGTTTGATACCAGCCTGTATGATGAGTTTTGCACACTCTATGCAGGGCGATGTTGTCACGTACATTGTTGCTCCTGCGCTGTTGTTGTTTGAGCAGGCAATCTTTGTTATGGCGTTGGCCTCGGCGTGAAGAACGTAAGGCTTTGTGAAACCCTCGTCGTTCTCGCAGATGTTTTCAAAGCCTGCCGGCGTGCCGTTGTAGCCGTCTGAAATAATCATTTTGTCCTTTACTATCAACGCGCCCACTTTGCGGCGTTCGCAGTATGAGTTCTCGGCCCATATTGTAGCCATTCTAAGGTATCTGAGGTCGAGGTCGTGCTGTTTCTGTTGTTTGTTGTCCTTTGTCATCTGTTGTAGAACTGCATAAAGTGATTCTTGTCCTTAATTATCTGTAAGTAGTGGGTGTCGCCGTCGTACGATGTAGCATTGCTGAACATTTGCATAATGTGTGTCGCAATGGTGTCGTTGCTGTCTATTCCCTCGCTTTGTATGTTTGTGCAACGGAATTCGCGGGTGTTCCCATTGGCGCTCCATCGTCCGCTTATTCTGCCTCCGCCGGGGGTAAACGCGTCGAAACTGTTGCTTGCAAATTTTACATTGTACACCTTTCCCTGTGGCGACCATTGGGTAGTTTCGCCATCTTTAATGTAGCTTAGCTTCCAGTCGTGTCCGATGAATATTTCGCCAATGTCGTCGCTGTTGTTGCAGGATGCTATGGCTGCCATAGCAAGTACAAAGATAAGTCTCTTTGCTGTTTTTGCAATACCTTTCATATATAATATTATTTACAAGTGTGGACAGATGGTCTTTATTCCGTCGCGCTCAAGCAGTGGCTCTATCTGTGGCTTATGGCCACGGAAACGCATATAAAGTGTCATTGGGTGTTCGCTGTCGCCTTTCGAGAGTATCTCGTCGCGGAACGATTGTGCTACATCCATATTCATAATTCCCTCTTCTTTGAAACGTGCAAAGGCATCGGCGTCAAGCATCTCGGCCCATTTGTAGCTGTAGTATCCGGCAGAATATCCGCCCGACATTATGTGGCCGAAGTTGGTTGTTATGCCTGTTCCCGCGATATGTGGCAACACTTTGAGCGCTTCGGTGGCTGTGTGCTCATATTCCAGTACATTGCCGTCGAATGGCTGTGAGATGTTGTGCCACGCCTGGTCCAACAGGCCAAGCCTTACCTGCCGGATACACTGGTATCCGGCATTGAAGGTGCGTGCCTCCTGTATCTTTTGCAGTGTCTCGGCAGGAATGTTGTCGCCGGTCTTGTGGTGGAATGCAAAGTGTTGCAGGAACTCCTCCTCTGTGGCAAAGTTCTCCATTATCTGCGATGGCATTTCTACAAAATCCCACAATACGTTGGGGCTGCAAAGTGACGGGTATGTGACATTCGACAATATGCCGTGCAGGCAGTGCCCGAACTCGTGCATCAGCGTGTTGAACTCGTCGTGGTTCAGCAGTGTTGGCTTGCCGGGCATTGGTTTGCGGTAGTTGGTGGACAGGGTTATGTGTGGCCTGTGGTCTACACCTGTCGTCTCCTTGTATTGTGGCTTTATGCTGTCCATCCACGCTCCGGCGTGTTTGCCTTTGCGTGCGTAGAAGTCGCAATAGAGCAGTGCAAGGTATGTACCGTCGTAGTCATATACTTCCCACACTTTTGCGTCGGGGGTGAACAGCGGAATATCGTGGTTCTGTTTGAATGTTACACCGTATAGCCTTGTTGCAAGGTAGAATGCTCCGTATATAGCCTGGTTCAGTTCAAAGTATGGGCGTACCATCTCGTCGGTGAGGTTGAATTTCTGTTCTTTGAGTCTTTCGCTGTAATATGCGAAATCCCAGGGCTGGAAATCGAAATCTTCATCTTCGCTGTTTTTTGCAAAGGCTGTAACCTCTTCAATCTCCTTGCGTGCGGTGGGCATATATGACCAGGTGAGCTTGCCGAGCATTGAAAACACGGCATCGGTATTCTGTGCCATCCGCTCGCTGAGAATGTAGTCACTGTTTGTGTTGTAGCCGAGCAGGCGTGCAAGCTTCAGGCGGCAATTCACTATTTCCTTTACTATCCCGCAGTTATCATATTCATTACCCTTTGCACCAATGGTGTCGTATGCCATATACATCTGCTTGCGTAGCTCGCGGTTGCGGCAGAATGTGATGAATGGCAGATAGCTGGGGCGATGCAGTGTGAACAACCATCCCTCCTGTCCGTTCTCTTTGGCATTGTTGCGTGCCGCATCAACTACATCCTCGGGAATGCCGTCAAGGTCGGCTTTGTCAATGATGTGCAGTGTGTATGCATCAGTGTCCTTGATGCAGTTCTCCTGAAATCTTATGGCAAGAGTGGCAAGACGCTCAGTGAGCGCGCGGTATTCGTTCCTCTCCTCACCGGTGAGGTTTGCACCGTTGCGCACAAAACTGTTGTATGTCTGTTCCAACAGACGGCGTTGCTCTGTGGTGAGGCAGCTGTTGTCACTCTCATATACTGCTTTGACGCGTGCAAAAAGGCTCTCATTGAGCGTGATGTTGTTCTTGTGTGCAACGTAAAGCTGCTGCATCTCCTCCTCAATGGCAAGTATCTCGTCGTTGCTGCAGGCATTGGCAACAGCATTGAATGCGCCTATTATGTCACCAAGCATCAAACCTGCGTAGTCCAGTGCTGCAATGGTGTTCCCGAATGTCGGTTTCTCTTTGCTGTTGCAAATACTCTCGATAATCTCCTCTTCCTTTTTTATACCCTCCTTTATTGCCGGTATATAGTGCTCAAGTGTTATGCGGTCATATGGTGTTGCGCCATACGGTGTGTCGTATGGCATCAGGAAAGGATTTTTCCTCTCTATTTCACTGTTGTTGGCTGTCATATCGTATAGTCTGTTTATTATAAGATTGTATGTTATCTTACCTTTTGCAAAGGTAGTGATTTGCCCGGGTTGTATGCAACCGGTTTTACAACTTTTATGGAGTTTATAGTAAAATTAAGTCTTTACAGTTGTATAAACAATCTTAGCGTGCTTTTTGTTTGGCTATTGAATAAAAAAAACGGTGCGCTTTTGGCGCACCGTCGTGAAATGAAGTTTTCTTGTTATAGTTTGTATGTGTCTTCTACAAGCTGTCCCATAGCCCAAACGGCGCGTACGTTCAACTCCTCGTCAAGAATCATAAGGTCGGCATCCTTGCCTCTCTGCAATGAGCCCTTGCGGTCATACACATTCATAATCTTCGCAGGTGTCTCCGATGCCATACGTATTGCGTCGTCAAGAGGAATTTCGGCTTTCTGCACCAATGTACGGATGAGGCGGTCCATTGTTGCAACCGAACCTGCCAATGCTGTGCGGTCGGCAAGCTTGCACACACCGTCCTCAATGATTACACGTGGGTCGAATGCTGTTGTGCTGTCACTTGCTGCGCAAGCCAAGGCGTCGGTGATTACACAGGCACGCTCAACGCCTTTTATGCGGTGTATGAGACGAAGAATTGTTGCAGGAACGTGTATGCCATCGGCTACAACCTCAACAGTCATATCCTCGTGCAGGTAGATGCTCTCCACGGTGCCTTCGTACTTGTACTCGCGGCGTTTGTGGAAGCCCGGCATCGCATTGTAGAAGTGTGTGGCGTGTGTGTAACCATTCTTGCGTGCGGCGTGAATGTCGTCATACTCGGCCTGTGTGTGTGCAACAGATGCCAAAATACCTTTTGATGTTATGTATTTACCGAACTGCATTGCTCCCGGGAGTTCCGGCGCTGCGTCCCAACGCTTGATACAATCCCATTTCTCTACCAAAGGAATATATTCATTGGGGTCGGGGTCCTTTATGTTTTCGGGAATCTGTCCGCCGGCCATTGCCATATTCAGGTAGTGACCCTCAAGGTGAAGGCCGAGCACGGGGCTGTTTGGCTCAGCCATCAACTTTGTACAAGTCTCTGCTGCTGCCTCAATCATTGGAACTGTTGAAGATGAGAGTGTAGGGAATATACTTGTTGTACCGTGTTTCATATGAGCCTTTATTGCGCCACGGAAAGCCTCCTCTGTTCCCTCCATAAAGTCGCAACCGCCACCACCGTGAATATGTATTTCTACACCGCCGGGCACAACGTACATACCTTTTGCGTCAACAACTTCTGCGCCTATAACTGCAAGGTCGCAGTTTGTAACCTCGAGAATCTTGTTGTCTCTGATGATTACTGAACCATCCTTCATCCAGCCTTGTGGTGTCAGGATTTTTGCATTGATAATTTGCTTGAGCATAATATTTTATGGTTAATTGTTGCTTTATTCTGTGTTCGGGAGGCATACCTCAATGGTGCTTCCCACCACAAAGTTATTTATTTATTAAATAAAACGGCTCTTTTTTGTAATTTTTTTTAAGCTGATTTTTTTATTTTTCTACCTCGTCTTGCTGTCAATCTCTTTCACGGTGATTTGTCTTTGGTTTTATGTTTGATAAAATGTAAATATATATTGTTAAATGCTTGCATAATGTCAATACGTGTTGTTTCTCTATTTTTGTTTGTTTTGTGGTATGTTTTGCTTTTTTGTATAAAATTCACTTCCTTTTTTTTGTTTTTGCGGTTCTTTTTTTAGAAAATGTTTGTAAAAATAGTTCTCTTTTTAATAAAAAGCTTGCCTTTTTGCGGTTATGCTACTATATTTGTTGTGTTGTTTCAATTAACAAAAAGATAAGTAAAACACATTATAATGTCAAAGCTACGTTTTGAAGTCATTTCGGCAGCCTTTGGAAAAAAAGCTGTTGAAGTCCCCGACAGTGAGCTACGTCCGTCGGACTATTTCGGTGCAAAAGTTTTCAACCGTGAGAAGATGTTCAAGTACCTTCCCAAAGAGGTCTATTACAAACTTGTTGATGTTATAGACAATGATGCTCCGCTCGACAGTTCTATTGCCGACAGTGTTGCCGAGGGTATGAAGCGTTGGGCTGTAGAGAATGGCGCAACCCACTACACCCACTGGTTTCATCCATTGACCGAGACTACTGCCGAGAAACACGATGCTTTCATAGAGCACGACGGCAAGGGTGGTGTGCTCGAGGAGTTCTCGGGCAAGCTGCTTGTGCAGCAGGAGCCCGATGCCTCGTCGTTCCCCAACGGTGGTATACGCAGCACTTTCGAGGCTCGCGGTTACAGTGCGTGGGACCCCACATCGCCTGCATTCCTTATAGATGATACACTCTGTATACCAACGGTGTTCATCTCGTATACAGGTGAGGCACTCGACTATAAAGCACCGCTTTTGAAGTCGTTGCGTGCGGTTGACAAGGCTGCCACCGACGTGTGCCGTTATTTTGACAAAAATGTAAAGAGGGTGACAACATACCTTGGATGGGAGCAGGAGTATTTTCTTGTCGATGAAGGAATGTTGCTTGCGCGCCCCGACCTGTTGCTCACGGGTCGCACACTGATGGGGCACGACAGCGCCAAGAACCAACAGCTCGAGGACCACTATTTCGGTTCAATCCCCAAGCGTGTCGCGGCCTTTATGAAAGAGCTCGAGATTGAAGCTATGAAACTGGGCATCCCTGCCAAGACCTGTCACAACGAGGCTGCTCCCAACCAATTTGAGCTTGCACCAATCTACGAGGAGTGCAACCTTGCCGTAGACCATAATATGCTGATTATGGCATTGATGAAAGAGGTGGCACGCCGTCACGGCTTCCGTGTGTTGCTGCACGAGAAGCCTTTCAAGGGAGTCAACGGCTCGGGCAAACACAACAATTGGTCGCTCGGAACGGATACAGGCGTGCTGCTTATGGCTCCCGGAAAGAACGACAAGGACAATCTGCGTTTCATAACATTCGTGGTGAACACGCTCGCGGCAATCTATCGTCATAACGGCTTGCTCAAGGCAAGCATAATGTCGGCTGCAAACTCACACCGTTTGGGTGCAGCCGAGGCTCCCCCGGCAATCATCTCAAGTTTCCTCGGTTCGCATCTCTCGTCGGTGCTCGACCATATGGAGACAACAGATGATGTAGTGAAAATCCTCAGCAAGCGCGAGCTGCGTCTCAACATCCCCTCAATCCCCGAGTTGATGATTGACAATACCGACCGCAACCGCACTTCGCCTTTTGCATTCACCGGTAACCGTTTCGAGTTCCGTGCTGTGGGTGCCGAGGCCAATTGTGCGTCGGCAATGATAGCGCTCAACACAGCAATGGCCGAGCAGCTCACAATCTTCAAACGCGAGGTAGATGCACTCATCGACAAAGGAGACAGCAAGGAGGATGCTCTTGTGAAGATTATACGCAAGTACATCAAATATAGCAAGCCTATCCGTTTTGACGGCAATGGCTACAGCGATGAGTGGCGCCGCGAGGCTGCACGTCGTGGTCTCGACTGCGAGGCAAGTGCACCGCTTGTCTTTGACCGCTACCTCGACAAGGAGAGTGTGGCAATGTTCCGTGATATGGATGTTATGACAGAGACTGAGCTTGCTGCCCGAAACGAAATCAAGTGGGAGATGTACACTAAAAAGATACAGATTGAGGCACGCGTGCTTGGTGACCTGGCGTTAAATCACATCGTACCTACCGCTACAAAGTACCAGAGCTCGTTGCTCGATAATGTCATAAAGATGGAGCAGGTGATTGGAAAGGAAGAGGGCAATCGCTTGTCGGCCGAGAACATAGAACTTGTAAAGCAGATGGCCGAGCACGTGGCCGAGATACGTCGCTTGGTGGCCGAACTTGTTGAGCGCCGCAAGGTTGCCAATCGCATAGCATCGGAGCGTGACAAGGCAATAGCCTATCACGATACAGTAGCCCCAATGCTTGAAGAGATACGCTCACACATCGATAACCTGGAGCTTGTGGTGGACAATGAGTTGTGGACACTGCCCAAATACAGGGAGTTGCTGTTTATTGTGTGATACGGACAGACAATGATATATACAGAGAGGCAAGG